>NZ_JBSFUB010000035.1:0-67150 GCF_053591575.1 Streptomyces altiplanensis
ATCGCCTCGCGTTCGACGATCTTCACGCGCTCGCGCCCCTCGGCGGCGCCCAGCGCGCGCTCGGCGCTGTCGAGGTGGTGCCAGCCCTCCCACGTAACGGGCAGCGGAGAAGCAGGGCGGACGGCGGGGCGCCGCTGAACACGCGGAGGCCGCCGCACGTACTACCGGGCAACTCCCCCAGTGGGCCGGGCGCGTGACCGACGACAGGCGGTCACGCGCCCGGTGCGTATCCCCGGGCCACCGGGGCCCGGGCCCCGGTGCCCGCCGGCCTAACCGCCCACCGCGTGAGACACCGTGTGGATCAGCAGCCCCGCCAGCGCCCCCACCACCGTGCCGTTGATCCTGATGAACTGCAGGTCCCGCCCGATGTGCGCCTCGATCTTCTTCGACGTCTGCTCCGCGTCCCAGCCCGCGACCGTGTCACTGATCAGCGAAGTGATCTCGCCGCGGTACGTCGTCACCACGTACACCGCCGCGCCCTCCACCCACCCCTCCAGCTTCTCCTGAAGCCGCCTGTCCGTCGCCAGCCGCGCGCCCAGCGAGAGCAGCGAGGCCCTTACCCGCAGGCGCAGTTCGCTCTGCTCGTCCTCCGCCGCCGAGATGATCATGGCGCGTACGGACGCCCAGGCCGAGGCGATCACGTCCTGGACCTCCCCCCGCCCCAGGATCTCCGACTTCAGCCGCTCCACCTTGGCCCGCGTGTCCGTGTCCGACTGGAGGTCGGACGCGAAGTCCGTCAGGAAGCGGTCGATCGCGCCGCGCGCCGGGTGGTCCGGCATGTCGCGCATCTCGGAGATGAAGCGCAGCAGCTCCTTGTAGACGCGTTCGCCGACCTTCCTGTCCACGAAGCGCGGCGTCCAGCCCGGCGCCCCGCCCTGCACCGCGTCCATCACCGAGTCCACGTGCAGCACCAGCCAGTCGTGGGCGCGCGCGCAGACCAGGTCGACCGCGCGGTCGTGCGCGCCGTCCGCGACGACGTTCTCCAGGGCCTTCCCGATCCCCGGGGCGATCTCCGCGGCGTCCGCGCGCCGCGTGATCGCCTCGCCGACGACCGCCTGGACGTCGGAGTCGCGCAGGACGGTCAGCGCGCCGCGCAGGGCCGTGGAGAGCTCCTCCGTCACGCGGTCGGCGTGGGCCGGCTCCGCCAGCCAGGCACCGACGCGGCTGCCGATGCCGATGGCGCGCAGGCGGGCGCGTACGACGCCCTCGGAGAGGAAGTTCTCGCCGACGAAGGAACCGAGCGTGGTGCCCAGCTGGTCCTTCTTCGTCGGGATGATCGCGGTGTGCGGGATGGGCAGGCCCATCGGGCGTTTGAAGAGGGCCGTCACGGCGAACCAGTCGGCGAGCGCGCCCACCATGCCCGCCTCGGCCGCCGCCGCGACGTACGCCGGCCAGCCGCCGACGCCCGACCGCTCCGCCCAGGTGGCGAGTACGTAGACCAGCGCGACCAGGAGCAGCAGCCCGGTGGCCGTCGCCTTCATGCGGCGCACGCCCTGGCGCTTCTCCTCGTCGGCCGCGCTGTACGCGAAGGGCGGGAGGGGGGCGGACGGGGGCGAGGAGGAAGACGCGGACGAAGACGCGGGCAGGGGCGTGGGCGGCGGGGAGGTCGCGCGGGCAGATTTCTCCTTGCCGGACATGTCGTCAGTTCCCTTTTCGTTACGATCCATCCGCTCCACCCGTTCGCCTCGCACGCACCATCTCGTACGTATTTTCCCTACCTGACCTACTCGTGGAACGCACTGCGAGTTCCCGACGTCTACCAGGGAGGTGCAATGGCGCATCATTGAATGAGTTCGAACGGAGCCTCGGGCTCCCTGCGCCCGAGGAGATACACCGAGCATGACCAAGCGCAACGGTTATGCCGTGCTCGCCGCGCTCGCCGCGGTGGTGGTCCTGGTTTCCGGGGCCATATTCGCCACAGCGATGCTCGGCGGTCCCGCCGACGACCCCCGGGCCCAGCCCCGTACGCCGCTCCGTTCCGCGGCACCCGCCACCTCCGCCTCCTGGATCGGCACCTGGTCCACCGCGCCCGCCCTGGCCGAGCCCGGCACGGAACAAGGGTTCCCGGGGCGCTCCCTGCGTAACGTCGTGCACACCAGCATCGGTGGCACCAGTGCCCGCATCACCCTCTCCAACCTCTTCGGCACCCAGCCGCTGCGCATCACGCACGCCTCGATCGCCGTCGCCGCCACCCCCGGCGCCCCGACCGCCGCGAACGGCACCATGCGCCGGCTGCTCTTCGGCGGCTCCCCCTCGGTCGTGATCCCGGCCGGCGGGCAGGTCGTCAGCGACTCCGCCCTGCTGAAGGTCCCGCACGACGCGGACCTGCTCGTCACCACCTACTCCCCCACACCCAGCGGCCCGGTCACGCACCACCCCCGGGCCCGCCAGACGTCGTACGTCGCGGAGGGCGACCGTACGGAGGACCCGCGCGGTGACGCCTACACCGGGCAGACGCCGTACTGGCGCTACCTCACCGCCGTCGACGTCCTCAGCGGCAAGGCCGAGGGCTCGGTCGTCGTCATCGGCGACTCGATCACCGACGGCGTCACCTCCACGGCCGGCGCGAACCGCCGCTGGACGGACGTGCTCGCCGACCGCCTCGACGGGCGCTACGGCGTACTCAACCAGGGGATCAGCGGAAACCGGCTGCTCAGCGACGGGGTCGGCCCCAGCGGCCTCGCCCGCTTCGACCGTGACGTGCTGTCGCGCTCCGGCGCGAAGGCGGTCGTCATCGTCCTCGGCATCAACGACATCCTCCGGCCGCCGCACGAGCTGGACGCGGCGCGCATCACGGCGGGCCTGGAGCAGCTCGCGCGCCAGGCGCGGGTGCGCGGCCTGCGCGTGATCGGGGCGACGGTGATGCCCTTCGAGGGGACGCGGGCGCACACTCCGCAGCTCGAAGCGGTGCGGGACCAGGTGAACGAGACGATCCGTACGGGCGGCATCTTCGACGCGGTCGTGGACTTCGACCGGGCCCTGCGCGACCCGTACGCCCCGGACCGGCTCCTTCCGGCGTACGACTCGGGTGATCACCTGCACCCGAGCGACGCGGGGTACCGGCGCATGGGCATGGCGTTCGACCTCGCGAGCCTGAACAGGAGCACGGCACCGGCCGGAGTGTGAGGCCGCCGCCCGTCCGCCCGTCCGTGACGTCGTCGCGTCGGCCCCGTACGCGTCCTCACACCTCGTGCGCGCACGACGCGACGTCGTCACGCGGGGTCAGCCGAGCTCCTTGCGGTCGGTCTCGGCCTTCTTCGCCAGCTTCTCCTGCTTGCGCGCCTCCTTGAGGCGCTGCTTCTCGGCGCGCGTGACCTTGCGTTCCACACCCACCCCGCCCATCAGCGCGAACCCGGTGACCGTCACGCGCGGCGAGTCCGGTGCCACCGGCTCGGGCGGCTGCGACGACTTCTCCGCCAGGTCGCCGAAACCGCCCATGAAGCCGAAGCCCTTGACGTTCACGTCCAGGCCGGGCGGCACCGTGACCACCAGGCCGCCCATGATCGCGAAACAGCGGATCACGGTGTCGCGCTCCTCGAAGCGCGCCTCGCGCAGGTCGATCTCGCCGCCGCCCATCATCGCGAACGCCGTGAACCTCCGGCCGACCGTCCACGTGCCCTTGCGCCCGAAACCGCCCCAGAAGGCGAAGGCGCCCCTCGACGTGGCCGGCCCGCCGATCCGGTCCCGCCAGGAGACCCGCGCACCGGAGGAGGGGGCAAAGGCCCCGTCCGGCGCGACCGGGCCGCCCGTGCCCGGCGCCGGCAGGTCACGCACCAGCGGCTCCAGCTCACCGTGCGTACGCGCCTTGTACACGGCGTCGAGGCGCTGGTCGAACTCCTCCATGTCCAGCCGCCCCTCGGCGACCGCGTCGCGCAGCACCTCGGCGACCCGTTCGCGCTCGGCGTCGGAGGCGCGCATTTCCGGAAGTCCACTGGTCATACGTCCAGACTAGTCAACTGCGGTGCCGCATCCCAGTGTTCAGAGCGCCGATCGGTCCGCGTACATCTTCGCGATCACCGCCTCGATGTCCGGCTCCCGCACCGACAGGTCCACCAGCGGATACCTCTGGGCCACCGCCGCCACCAGCGGCGCCGCCGAGACCGACGCCGGGAACGCCAGCCACTGCCTCGGCCCCTCCACCTTCACCACCCGCGCGCCCGCCACCTCGACCGGCGGGAGCTCGCGCTCCAGGTCCACGACCAGGGTCCGCTCGCTCTCGCCCACCTCGTGCAGCCCGCCCGGCGTGCCGTCGTACACCAGGCGTCCGTGGTCGATGACCATCACGCGTTTGCACAGCTGTTCGATATCGGTCAGGTCGTGCGTCGTCAGCAGGACCGTCGTGCCGCGCTCCGCGTTCAGGTCCCGCAGGAAGTCACGGACCTTGGCCTTCGAGACGACGTCCAGACCGATCGTCGGCTCGTCGAGGTACAGCACCTCGGGATCGTGCAGCAGCGCCGCCGCGATGTCGCCCCGCATCCGCTGCCCCAGCGACAGCTGCCGCACCGGCACGTCCAGCAGCCCGCCCAGGTCGAGGAGGTCGACGCAGCGCGCCATGTTCGCCTTGAAACGCTCGTCCGGGATCCGGTACATGCGGTGCATCAGACGGTACGAGTCCCGCAGCGGCAGGTCCCACCACAGCGTCGTGCGCTGCCCGAACACCACCCCGATCCGCTGTGCCAGCCGCGTCCGCTCCCGCGCCGGGTCGATGCCCGCCACCCGCACGCGGCCGCCGCTCGGCGTCAGGATGCCGGTCAGCATCTTGATGGTGGTGGACTTGCCCGCGCCGTTCGGCCCGATATAGCCGACCATCTCGCCGCGCGTCACCGAGAAGCTGATCCCGTCGACCGCCCGCACCTGCGTCTTCTCGCGCCGCAGCCGGCCCTTCCTGCGGCGTACGTCGAAGACCTTCTCGACGCCGTCCAGCTCGATGAAGCCCTCGTGGCCGGTGAAATCCGTCTCCATGACGTGTCAGCTCCCCGTGCTGCGGTACGAACGAAGGCCCACCCGCCACGCCGCCCCGGCCAGCGCACAGCACACCACCGCCACCAGCGGCGGCAGGAAGGCGAGCCAGGACGGCAGGTCGAGCGGGTAGGGACGGTCCAGCACGTACAGCGCCGGAAGCCAGTTGACGAAGGCCAGCGGCAGCACGAACGTCACCCCGCGCACCAGGTCCTTCGCGAAGACCGTCGGCGGGTACTGGAGCAGTGTGGTGCCGCCGTACGTGAAGGAGTTCTGCACCTCGGACGCGTCCTGCGCCCAGAACTGGAACGCCGCCCCGGCCACGAACACCGCCGAGAAGACCGCCGCCCCGCTGAGGACCATCACCGGCAGCATGAGGACCTTCAGCGGCGTCCACGCGATGTCCAGCGCCACCAGCGCGTACCCGAGCACCAGCAGGCCCTGCGTGATCCGCCCCAGCCTGCGCAGCGCGAAACGGTCGGCCGCGATCTGCGCGAGGACCGGGACGGGGCGTACGAGCAGGGTGTCCAGCGTGCCGTCGCGCACCCGGCGCCCCAGCCGGTCCATCGAGCCCATCACCAGGTCCGAGAGGCCGAAGGCCGTGCCCGCCGTCCCGTAGAGGAAGGCCACCTCCGGCAGCGTGTAGCCGCCCAGCGCGTCCACGTGGGAGAACATCAGCAGGATGCCGACGAAGTCGAGGCCGGTCGCCGCGAAGTTGCCGAACGCCGTCATCACGAAGGACGCGCGGTACGCCATCGTCGAGCGGATCCACATCGCCGCGATCAGCCCGTACGCCCTGACGCCGGACCGCAGCTGCCCGACGGGCCCGGCCGGACCGGCCGGACCGGCGGCCCCGGCGGCCCCGGCGGCCCCGGCGGCCCCGGCGGTCCCGGCCGCCCCGGCCGCCCCGGCGGTTTCGCTCGCCCCGGTCACCTCAGCCACCCTGGACCACCACCCTGCGCGTGGCCACCGACTGGAGCAGCCGCCCGGCCGTCAGCAGCGCCGCCGCCCAGCCGATCTGGAAGGCGTACGCCCGCACCAGGCCCCACCCCGTGTGCTTGCCGAGGAAGACGTCGGCCGGGATCTGGAGCAGCGACGACCAGGGCAGCGCCCGCGCGAGCGTGCCCAGGGCGCCGGGGAAGAGGGTGAGCGGCAGCACCATTCCGGAGAAGAAGAGACCGGCGAGCCAGGTGATCTGCGCCACGCCCGCCCCGTCGAGCAGCCAGAACGCGGACAGCGCCACCAGGAACCGGATCGCGAAACTGACGACGACGCCGAGCGCGACGGCGGCCAGGAACGCGGCCCACACCAGCGGATCGGCGGGCAGCGCCAGATCGAAGGCGAGCGCGCCGAGCGCCATCGGGACGACACCGCGCCCCAGGAGGTGGAAGGCGGCCCGCCCCAGGTCGCCCGCCAGCCAGAAGAGCTGGAGGTCGGCGGGGCGGTAGAGGTCGATCGCGATGTCGCCGGTACGGATCCGCTCGATCAGCTCGTCCTCGAAACCGCCGCCCATCATGGCGGCGGTCATCAGCAGCGCCTGCCCCAGCCACACATAGGTGAGGGCCTGCGACAGGTCGTACCCGCCCAGGTGCGGACGCTCGTCCCACAGGGCCGTGAAGGTGTACGCCACGATGAAGCCGAAGACGGTGTTGGTGAACACCCCGGCCGCCGTGGCCACCCGGTACGCCGCGTGACGGCGGAACCCGCCGGCCGCGACCACCGCGTATACACGCACACCGACCCCCTCGATTGGCTTCCGGCACCAAAACGCCCGACCCTAGCCCAACAGGGTCATCCGCCGCAGGCGTTTTCCGCCCGGGGACCGGGGCACTGGTCCCGGGTGCGTGCAGTATGGGCGTACCGGGCGAATCGCCTGATACCACACCGTTATGCCGGAGAACGAACCTCTGGCCCCGCCCAGGGAGTCTCCACAGACATGACCGACGAGCCACAGCAGCCCCAGGGGCGGGCGCCCCGGGACCCTTCCCACCAGAACCCGGGGGGCGGGGACGGGAAGGCGGAGACGAAGGGGCAGAAGGTGACCAAGGGGAAGAAACCCCGGCCCCGGCGCACCGGCCTGCGCCGCCTGGTCCCGACCTGGCGCATGCTCCTCGGTACGTTCCTGCTGCTGGGCCTGCTCCTGTGCGGCGGGTTCGCCGCGGGCTACGCGCTCGTCGACATCCCGGCCGCCAACAGCACCGCCACCGCCCAGAGCAACGTCTACCTCTACGCCGACGGCTCCCAGCTCGCCCGCGACGGCGAGATCAACCGCGAGAACGTCAAGATCGCCCACATCCCCAAGACCGTCCAGCACGCCGTACTCGCCGCCGAGGACCGCGACTTCTACTCCGAGCGGGCCGTCGACCCCCAGGCCATGCTGCGCGCCGGCTGGAACACCCTCACCGGCAAGGGCAAGCAGTCCGGCTCCACCATCACCCAGCAGTACGTCAAGAACTACTACCTCGGCCAGGAACAGACCGTCACCCGCAAGGTGAAGGAGTTCTTCATCGCGATCAAGCTCGACAGCGAGGAGACCAAGAGCGAGATCTTCGAGGGGTACCTGAACACCAGCTACTTCGGGCGCAACGCGTACGGCGTCCAGGCCGCCGCCCAGGCGTACTACGGCAAGAACATCAACGAGATCACCACCCTCGAGGGCGCCTACCTCGCCTCGCTCCTCAACGCCCCCAACGCGTACGACACCGCCACCCACCCCGAGAACAAGGCCGGCGCCCTGGACCGCTGGAACTACGTACTCGACGGCATGGTGAAGGAGAACTGGCTCAGCCCCGCCGACCGCGCCGCGGCCGAGTTCCCCGCTCCGCAGGAGGCCAGGCCCGCATCCGGCCTCTCCGGACAGCGCGGCTACATCGTCCAGGCCGTCAAGGACTACCTCACCGGCAACAGGATCATCGACGAGGACACCCTGGCCACCGGCGGCCACCGCATCACCACGACCCTGGAGAAGTCCAAGCAGGACGCCTTCGCCGAAGCCGTAGGCGACCAGGTGATGTCGCAGACGAGCAAGGACCGCAAGGCCGACCGCAACGTACGCGTCGGCGGCGCCTCCATCGACCCCGGGAGCGGCAAGGTCGTCGCGATGTACGGCGGAATCGACTACACCAAGCAGTACGTCAACAACGCGACGCGCCGCGACTACCAAGTCGGGTCGACCTTCAAGCCGTTCGTCTTCGCCTCGGCCGTCGAGAACAGCTCCACCACCCAGGACGGCCGCCCGATCACCCCGGACACCGTCTACGACGGCACCAACGAGCGGATGGTCGAAGGCCCCGCCGGGCCGACCGGGTACGCCCCGGAGAACGAGGACCAGCGCTCGTACGGTCCGGTGACCGTGCGTACCGCCACGGACAAGTCCATCAACGCGGTGTACGCGCAGATGGCACAGGACGTCGGCCCCGCCGAGGTCAAGAAGACCGCCGTGGCCCTCGGCCTCCCCGCGCACACCCCGAGCCTCGACCCGTACCCCTCCATCGCCCTCGGCGTCGCCACCGCCAGCGTCCTCGACATGACGGAGGCGTACGCGACCCTCGCCAACCACGGCGAGCACGGCACGTACACGATCGTCGAGAAGATCACCAAGAACGGCCAGAACATCAGCCTGCCGAAGCAGGACACGGGCGGCGGACGGAGCATCTCCCGCGAGGCCGCCGACACCACGACGGCCATCCTCAGGAGCGTCGTCGACGGCGGCACGGGCACGGCCGCCCAGTCCGCGGGCCGCCCCGCCGCCGGCAAGACCGGCACCGCCGAGGAGGACAAGGCCGCCTGGTTCGCGGGCTACACGCCCGACCTGGCGACGGTCGTCGCCGTCATGGGCCAGGACCCGGACACGGGCACACAGAAGTCGCTGTACGGAGCCCTCGGCCAGCCGCGCATCAACGGCGGCGGCGCGCCCGCGCAGATCTGGGGCCAGTTCACGGCCGCCGCGCTCGAAGGCGAGCCGGTACGGGACTTCGAACTGGAGATGGCGCCCGGCTCGGACGAATCGGCCGCCCCCTCGTCCGGGCAGCCGGACACCGGGGAGCCGCAGGAACCCTCGGCGAGCGAGAACCCGGAGGACCCGGCACGGAGCCCGGCCGACGGCCAGGACCAGGGCGGCGCGACGGACACCGGCACCACCACCGGCCCGGGCAACACCCCGGGCACCAGGGGCACCACCGACGACGGGACCACGGACACCGGCGACGCCACGACCGGCACCGGCGGCACACCCGATACGGGCGGCACGGGCGGCCCCCGCGGCGCGGACAGCACCACAGGCACCCCAGGCACCACCGACGGCGGAACAACCGGCGCCGGCGGCGCCACCGAGCCGGGAGGCGGCGCCACCGGCACCCCCTCCGAGGGCCTCCTGAACGGCGGCCGCGGCCGCACCTGACACGCCTGACACGCCTGACGCGCCGACGGCCCCCCGGCCCGCTAGTGGCCCGAGGTCGCCTTCAGCCCCACCACCGCCACCAGCAGCAGACAGACGAAGAAGATCCGGGCGGCGGTCGCCGGCTCACCCAGCACCACCATGCCGAGCACCGCCGCACCGGCCGCACCGATACCGACCCACACGCCGTACGCCGTACCGATCGGCAGCGTCTTGGCGGCGTGCGACAGCAGCACCATGCTCGCGACGATCCCCGCACCCGTGAACACACTGGGCCAGAGCCTCGTGAAACCGTCGGTGTACTTCATCCCGATCGACCAGCCCACTTCGAGCAGACCGGCGACAACCAGCAGAACCCAGGCCATGACGGCACCTCCGAAAACGAAACGCGGAATCAACGGGGTGCGTCGTCTTTGCCTTACAACCCGGTACGGCGCGTCTCGTCGGGGGTGCTCCCACCGTAGCAAAACCCAGCGGAAAGGGCCGGTGACTCCGGTCACCGGCCCCTGCCCGCATACTCACTTGCTCACTTGCCCGCCCAGACCCCGGACCTACAGGTACAGACCGGTCGAGTCCTCCGACACCCGCTCGGAAGCCACCGCATGCAGATCGCGCTCCCGCATCAGTACGTACGGAGTGCCGCGCACCTCGACCTCGGCCCGGTCCTCCGGGTCGTACAGCACCCGGTCCCCCGGCTCCACGGTCCGTACGTTCTGACCGACCGCTACCACCTCGGCCCAGGCCAGCCGCTTGCCGACCGCCGCGGTCGCCGGAATCAGAATGCCGCCGCCCGAGCGGCGCTCGCCCTCAGGGGTGTCTGACCTGACCAGCACCCGGTCGTGCAGCATCCGGATGGGCAGCTTGTCGTGCGTGGTGTTCTCGCTCACGCCCCGAACCTACCTGTCCGATCGTCCGTCGTAAGCCGGAGGGTCAGCCACGCCTGCGGCGCGTCGACAGAGCGATCAGCCCCACCAGCCCCACGGCCACCAGCGCCACCGGAACGAGCCGCTCAAGACGCGGCGACCCGTCCTCCGACACGAACTGCGCCTTCACATCGGACACCGTCCGGTTCACCGCGACGAACGCCCGGCCCGCGGTCTGGTCCACGGTCGAGGCGACCCTGGCCTTCGCGTCACCGACGATCGTCTTCGGGTGCAGCCGCACCCCGATCTCGTCGAGCGTTACGGCCAGCTGGTCCCGCCGGCTCTTGATGTCCGCCTCGATCTGCGCAGGGGTCCTGGCATCCGACACTGCGCTGCCTCCGTGGTCGTGGGCCGAATCCGGTTGGTTCTTCGTCGACAGTCTGTCAGCTGGGGCCGTCCCGCACCCCACGGCACCCCCATTACGCTCGGGGCCGTACCTGTGCCGCACCTCGCGTCACCGTGTCACCGCGTTACCCCTACCCAGACATCCCGACATCCGACATCCCACATCCCGCACGAGGAGACCAGACCTGATGAGCGAGCGACTCCAGCCCGGCGACACCGCCCCCGACTTCACCCTGCCCGACGCCGACGGCACCGAGGTCTCCCTCGCCGCCCACAAGGGCCGCAAGGTCATCGTCTACTTCTACCCGGCCGCCCTGACCCCCGGCTGCACCAAGCAGGCCTGCGACTTCACCGACAACCTGGAGCTGCTGGCCCAGGCCGGATACGACGTCATCGGCGTCTCCCCCGACAAGCCGGAGAAGCTCGCGAAGTTCCGCGAGAAGGAAGACCTCAAGGTCACGCTGGTCGGCGACCCGTCCAAGGAGGTCCTCACGGCGTACGGCGCCTTCGGCGAGAAGAAGCTCTACGGCAAGACGGTGACCGGCGTGATCCGCTCGACGGTCGTCGTGGACGAGGAGGGCAAGGTCGAGCACGCCTTCTACAACGTGAAGGCGACCGGCCACGTAGCCAAGATCATCAAGGACCTCGGCATCTGAGAACTGTGACCAAGGTCCCGGAACCGGGGACCTTGGTTTGCACCGTCAAATAAAAGGCAGAGGTTCCACTTGGACATGGGAAACACGTCCAAGGAAAGGAACCTGCCATGGCGGCCACCGGCCCCGGCCCCGACCACGGGGCCGACCCCCAGGCGATCAAGCGCCACCACACCCTCTTCCGCGCCGCCAGGAGACGGAAGAACCCGCCACTGCGCCGCTCCGACATCACCGTCACCGACGACGCGGCGGTCAAGCGGGCGGTCAAAGCGGCCTCGCTCGGCAACGCCATGGAATGGTTCGACTTCGGCATCTACAGCTACCTGGCGGTGACGATCGGCCACGTCTTCTTCCCACCCGGGAACGACACGGTCCAGCTCCTCTCCTCCTTCGCGACCTTCGCCGTCGCCTTCCTGGTACGCCCCATCGGCGGCATGGTCTTCGGACCCATGGGCGACAGGATCGGCCGCAAGAAGGTCCTCGCCCTCACGATGATCCTGATGGCCATCGGCACGTTCGCCATCGGCCTGATCCCGTCCTACGCCACCATCGGCTTCTGGGCACCCCTCCTGCTGATCTTCTTCCGCCTGGTGCAGGGCTTCTCGACGGGCGGCGAGTACGGCGGCGCCTCCACCTTCATCGCCGAGTACGCCCCCGACAAGCGCCGCGGCTTCTTCGGCAGCTTCCTCGAATTCGGCACCCTCGCCGGCTACACCGGCGCCGCGGGCCTCGTCACCGCCCTCACCGCCTGGCTCGGCTCCGACGCCATGGAAGCCTGGGGCTGGCGCGTCCCGTTCCTGGTCGCGGGCCCGCTCGGCCTCGTCGGCCTCTACCTCCGGATGCGCCTGGACGAGACCCCCGCCTTCCAGAAGCTGGAAAGCGAAAACGCCCGCGCCTCCGAGGCCGCAGACACGGTGGAGACCACCGCCAAGGGCGACCTCGCCAAGATCTTCCGGCAGTACTGGCCGACCCTGATCCTGTGCATCGCCCTGGTCGGCGCGTACAACGTCACCGACTACATGCTGCTGTCCTACATGCCGACGTACCTCTCCGACGAACTCGGCTACAGCGAGACACACGGCCTGCTCATCCTGCTGGGCGTCATGATCTGCCTGATGGCGGTCATCAACCAGGTCGGCCGCCTCAACGACCGCTTCGGCCGCAAGCCGCTGCTGATGACGGGCATGCTCGGCTTCTTCTTCCTCTCGCTCCCGTCCTTCCTCCTGATCAAGCAGGGCAGCGTCCCCGCGATCATCGCCGGCATGCTGATGCTGGGCCTCTCCCTGGTCTGCCTGCTGGGCACCATGTCGGCGGCGCTCCCGGCCCTCTTCCCGACGAACGTCAGGTACGGCTCCCTGTCGGTCGGCTACAACCTCTCCGCCTCCCTCTTCGGCGGCACGACCCCCCTGGTCATCACCGGCCTCATCAGCCTGACCGGCAACAACCTCATGCCGGCGTACTACTCGATGGCGGCGGCGCTCGTCGGCGTCATCGCGGTGGCCTGCATGAAGGAGACGGCCCAGAAGCCCCTGGCGGGCTCCCCGCCGTCGGTGGAGACGAAGGAGGAAGCGGCGGAACTGGTGGCGGCCCAGACCCCCGGCCCGAAGTTCTGACCCGCAGCCCGGCCCACGGGCGGCCCGACCGGTCACAGTCGCAGCGACCACCGGGCCGCCCAAGTGGCGCACCACCTTCCGTATTTCGGACGTGCCCATCCGATAACAGGTTCGTTGATCCGTGCGAGGCCGCGAACGCGCGGCCGGATACGGAGGGGGCCATGCCGGTGAGCCCGTACACCCGCGAGCGTCTTGCGGAGGCAGCCAGCTCGTCGAGGACGCTGTCCGAAGCGCTGACCGAGCTCGGAGTCGACCCGAAGAGCTCGTCGCGCGCATACCTGCGGGAGCGGATGAAGAAGCTGGGAATCGACACCGCCCACTTCGAGCGCGAAGGGGTGCGGTGGACCAGGGAAGCCCTCGAAACCGCCGCCGCAGCCTCAACCAACATGTACGAGGTGCTACGGCACTTGGGGATCGCCCCCGTAGGTGGACAGCACACGCACATCAGCCGTCGCATCCACGCCCTGGGGATCGACATCTCGCACTTCACTCCGCAGGCCCGTACGGAGAACATGCGGGGCAACCGACGCCGTCGGTCGGCTCAGGAGATCCTGGTGGAGGAGCACTCAGCGCACGCCAAGCGCACGCCCCACGTGCGTCTCAAGCGAGCGATGCACGACCTTGGCGTCAGCGATCTCTGCGCCTTGTGCGGAATCGGACCCGTCTGGCAAGACCTCCCATTGGCTCTGGAGGTCGACCACATCGACGGCAACTGGCGCAACAACCGCATCGAAAACCTGCGGCTCCTTTGCCCCAATTGCCATTCAACAACGGACACTTATCGCGGACACGGAAAGGTGCGCAGAACAGCCGCCCTCAGCCCGCCACACCTCAACGGTGAGGGATGATGACCCAAGCCCGGCGGTATACACGGGAGTTGTTGGTCGATGCTGCCGCACGATGCCAGACCATTGACGAGGTCATCGCTTTCCTGGGCGCGACTCCCTACGAACGCCTCGGCCGCTACTTGATGCAACGCTTCGCGCACTACGAGATCGACGTCTCGCACTTCTCATCCCGCCGGCGCAATCGGCCGACCACCGCAGAAGTGCGTCAAGCCGTCACGGACTCCCTCAGCATCGCAGACACACTGCGGCGGCTCGGCCGACCGGACAACGGTCGGCAACGGACGTTGTTGCGCCAGTGGACGACTGAGGACGGTACCGAAACCACACACTTCCTGGGGCAGGCCCACCAGAGAGGCAAGGCCGGCCCGACGCCGGTGAAGCGGGCCGAGGACGTACTCGTGAAACACGAGGGCAAGCACCGAACCCGCACAGCGATTCTGCGCCGGGCTCTGCGCGAGACCGGCGTTCCCGAGGAGTGCGCCCGGTGCCGCACCGGTCCGGTCTGGCACAGCAAGCCGATGACGCTTGAGGTCGACCACATCAATGGCGACTGGAGCGACGACCGGGCCGGGAACCTCCGGCTGCTGTGCCCCAACTGCCATGCCGTCACCAGCACCTGGTGCCGGGGAGGCAACCGCCGCCGTACGCATCAATGATCCGTAATACGGCCGTGCCATCGCACTCCACCGCCCGGTACCATGACAGGCGGCTAGCGGCGGTGGTGCAATGGCGACACAGCAGACTTAGGATCTGTGGCCCGTGAAACGGCTTGAGGGTTCGAATCCCTTCCGCCGCACAGCAAACGGCCTGTGAATCGAAGGAACGGTTCGCAGGCCGTTCGTATGCTCACGGCACTCAGCCCAGCAGTTCCCGCACCACCGGGACCAGCGCGCGGAATGCCTTGCCGCGGTGGCTGATGGCGTTCTTCTCCGCCGGGGTCAGTTCCGCGCAGGTCACGTCGTGGCCGTCCGGCTGGAGGATGGGGTCGTAGCCGAAGCCGTTCGTGCCGGCCGGGGTGTGGCGGAGGGTGCCCGTCAGGCGGCCTTCGACCACGCGTTCCGTGCCGTCGGGGAGGGCCAGGGCCGCCGCGCAGGCGAAGTGGGCCGTGCGGTGGGGGTGGTCGATGTCCGCCAGCTGGGCCAGGAGGAGGTTCAGGTTGGCCGCGTCGTCGCCGTGGGTGCCGGACCAGCGGGCCGAGAAGATGCCGGGGGCGCCGCCCATGACGTCGACCGCGAGGCCGGAGTCGTCGGCCACGGCGGGGAGGCCGGTGGCCCGGGCCATGGCATGGGCCTTGAGGAGGGCGTTCTCGGCGAAGGTGACGCCGGTTTCCTTGACGTCGGGGATCTCGGGGTAGGCGTCCGCGCCGACGAGGTCGTGGGTGAGGCCTGCGTCGGCGAGGATCGCGTGGAGCTCGGTGATTTTCCCGGCGTTGCGGGTGGCGAGGATCAGGCGGGTCATGCCCCCAGTATCTACGGGGTGCAGACCTTGCCGATCTCGGTGGCGGCGTCGGTGACGGGTGCGATGTCCGGTGTCGCGTCGCCGTTGTCCACGGCGGTGCGGACGTTGTCGACGGCCTTGTTCAGGTCGTCGACGGCCTTCGACAGGTCCGCGTTGTCCGTGGTGTCGTCGAGGCTCTTCAGTTCCCTGTCGATGTCGTTGAGGGCCTCGGTCAGCTGTGTGGGGTCTTCCGCCGCCGTGGAGACGGCGGCGGACAGCTTGTCGACGCTGGTGGCGATGGCCTCGGCGGTCCGGGCGCAGTCCATCGCCTTGTCGAGGGCTCCGCAGCCGACGAGGCCGGTGAGTGCGGCGGCGGTGACGACGGCTGCTGCGATACGGCGACTGCGCATGGAACGGGTCCTCCCCAGATGGCACGGGATACGCGGTGGTGCGGACGGGCGTACGGTTCGGCCCGTACGCCCGTGGTGTGGGAGACGCCGGAACGGGCGTCCGCGGTTGCTCGGGGCCTGTCGGAGTCAGAGCGTGCTTTCGAGGGCGACGGTCTGGATGGCCGTGAGGTCGGCGCAGCCGCCGGCGGCGAGGTCGAGGAGCGCGTTCAGTTCCTTGCGGTCGAAGGGTTCGGCCTCGGCGGTGCCCTGGACTTCGACGAAGCGGCCGTCGCCGGTGCAGACGACGTTCATGTCGGTTTCGGCGCGGACGTCTTCCTCGTAGCAGAGGTCGAGGAGGGGGATGCCGTCGACGATGCCGACGGAGACGGCGGCGACGGTTCCGGTGAGGGGTTTGCGGCCGGCCTTGACGATCTTCTTCTTCTGGGCCCAGGCGACGGCGTCGGCGAGGGCGACGTAGGCGCCGGTGACGGCGGCGGTGCGGGTGCCGCCGTCGGCCTGGAGGACGTCGCAGTCCAGGACGACTGTGTTCTCGCCGAGGGCTTTGTAGTCGATGACCGCGCGCAGTGAGCGGCCGATGAGGCGGCTGATCTCGTGGGTGCGGCCGCCGATCTTGCCGCGTACGGATTCGCGGTCGCCGCGGGTGTTGGTGGAGCGGGGGAGCATCGAGTATTCGCCGGTGACCCAGCCTTCGCCGCTGCCCTTGCGCCAGCGCGGGACGCCTTCGGTGACGGATGCGGTGCAGAGGACTCTGGTGTCGCCGAAGGAGATGAGGACGGAGCCCTCGGCGTGCTTGCTCCATCCGCGTTCGATGGTGACCGGGCGGAGCTGTTCGGGGGTGCGGCCGTCGATTCGAGACATGGTGTGGAGCCTAGCCGTACATGCGTGAGGGGCCCGTTCCGGTACGGAATCGGGCCCCTCACGGGTGAGTCAGGGGTGGTTCACATCATGTCTTCGATGTCTGCGGCGATGGGGTCGGCGTCCGTGCCGATGACGACCTGGATGGCGGTGCCCATCTTGACGACGCCGTGGGCGCCGGCGGCCTTGAGGGCGGCTTCGTCGACCTTGCTCGGGTCGAGGACCTCGGTGCGGAGGCGGGTGATGCAGCCTTCGATCTCGTCGATGTTCTCGATACCGCCGAGCCCGGCGACGATCTTCTCAGCCTTGCTGGCCATGTCTTTCTCCCTGTTGTTCAAAGCGCGACGTCTCGGCCCACCGTGGCCGCTTTGCCACGGTAACTCACGGTTGGCCCAACTTCGCGGGCGAGTAATCGCCCTGTACCGAATGATGGCGATCACCGGTGCCCTGTCTTCCGGCCGAGCTCCGGACCGTACCGCAACTGGTCTACACCAGTTTGCAACGCCCGCCAAACCTGGCTTGTTCCGGGAGGACGCGCATGAGTTCGAACAGCGGGGCCGCGCCGCAGCGGACGTGGCGGAGCGGCCTGTTCCAGGGGCTCCAGAAAGTCGGCCGGAGCCTTCAGCTCCCGGTGGCGGTCCTGCCGGCGGCGGGTCTGCTCGTCAGCCTGGGCAACCTGTTCTCGGCGTATCTGGACGGGCCGTTCTGGGAGAAGACGTCGAAGGTCCTCCTCAACGGCGGTACGTCGATCCTGGACGGTTCCTTCGGTCTGCCGCTGCTGTTCTGCATCGGGGTCGCGATCGGTTTCGCCAAGAAGGCGGACGGTTCCACGGCGCTCGCCGCGGTGGTCGGTTTCCTCGTCTACTTCAACGTGCTGAAGGCGTTTCCGCGCGAGGGCACGGTGACGGAGGCCCTTCCCGAGGGCACTCCGCAGAATCCGGGGGTGCTCGGCGGCATCCTGATCGGGCTGCTGACGGCGGTCGTCTGGCAGCGTTTCCACCGGACCAGGCTGGTGGACTGGCTCGGCTTCTTCAACGGCCGGCGGCTGGTGCCGATCATGATGGCGTTCCTGTGCGTCGTCCTGGGCGTGCTGTTCGGTCTGCTGTGGGAGCCGGTCGGCGACGGGCTGACCTGGTTCTCGAAGCAGCTGATCGGTCTCGGGGCGTGGGGCGCCGGCATCTTCGGCCTCGCGAACCGGCTGCTCATCCCCATCGGCATGCACCAGTTCCTGAACACCTTCTTCTGGTTCCAGGCGGGTGAGTTCAGAACGCCGGACGGCAAGGTCGTGCAGGGGGACCTGACGCGGTTCTTCGCCGAGGACCCGTCGGCGGGGCAGTTCATGTCGGGGTTCTTCCCGATCATGATGTTCGGGCTGCCCGCGGCGGCTCTGGCCATCGCGCACTGTGCGCGGCCCGAGCGGCGCAAGGAGGTGACGGGTCTGATGGTGTCCGTCGCGCTCACGTCGTTCGTCACGGGTGTGACCGAGCCGCTGGAGTTCTCCTTCATGTTCGCGGCGCCGCTGCTGTACGGCCTGCACGCCCTGCTGACGGGGGCGTCGATGGCGATCACCTGGGCGCTCGGGGTGCATGCGGGGTTCAGCTTCTCCGCCGGTCTGATCGACTACGTCGTGAACTGGCATCTGGGCACCAAGCCATGGCTGGTCATCCCGATCGGGCTCTGCTTCGCGGTCGTGTACTACCTCGTCTTCCGCCTGGCGATCACGAAGCTCGACATTCCGACGCCGGGCCGCGAGCCTCCGGAGGTGGAGGCGGGGATCGAGCGGGACACCACCAAGCCGTAGCGCCCTAGCGTCGCGGCGCGTTCCTCGGAGCACAAGAGCATCGGAGCACAAGAGCAAGGGAAGCGAGGGCCCTCGGACCTGCCCGGTCCGGGGGCCTTTTCCGTGCGTGGGCGGGTGCGTCCCGGAGTGTGTCCGGGAGCACGGAATTCGCGGGTTCCTTATCCATCCTTCACCGTGTTAAAACTGGTCTACACCACTGAGTGGTGTAGACCACGTGGCGAGTGCGCCGCGTTGTACCGGAGACGCCGCCGTCCCCCTTTCCCCCTGGCGGCGCCTTGCCCCATGGAGGAATTGATGTCCACGGACAGCGCCGCCGCCCCCGCGGCCGCCAAGAAGAAGGGCGCCGGCGCGATGGCTGTCATGCAGCGCATCGGCCGCAGCCTCATGCTGCCGGTCGCCGTGCTGCCGGCCGGCGCGCTCCTGGTTCGCCTCGGCAACCCCGACATGCTCGGCCGCGAGTCGTTCCCGGCCTTCATCACCAAGATCGCCGGGTTCATGGCCGCGGGTGGCAACGCCATCCTCGACAACATGGCCCTGCTGTTCGCCGTCGGTATCGCGATCGGTTTCGCCAAGAAGTCCGACGGTTCGACCGCGCTCGCCGCCGTCACCGGTTACCTGGTCTTCAAGAACGTCCTGGCCACCTTCACCGACCCGAACCTGGCCAAGGTCGCCAAGGTCGTCGACGGCAAGATCGTCATGACTGAGGCACCCGTGGACGCCAAGGTCCTCGGCGGTGTCGTGATGGGCATCGTCGTCGCCCTGCTGTACCAGAAGTTCTACCGGACGAAGCTTCCGGACTGGGCCGGTTTCTTCGGCGGCCGCCGCCTCGTTCCGATCCTGTCCGCCTTCGCGGGCCTGTTCATCGGTATCGTCTTCGGCTACATATGGCCGGTGCTCGGCACGGGTCTGCACAACTTCGGTGAGTGGCTGGTCGGTTCCGGCGCCGTCGGCGCGGGCATCTTCGGTGTCGCCAACCGTGCGCTGATCCCGGTCGGCATGCACCACCTGCTGAACTCGTTCCCCTGGTTCCAGGCCGGTTCCTTCGAGGGCAAGAGCGGCGACATCAACCGCTTCCTCGCCGGTGACCCGACGGCCGGGCAGTTCATGACCGGCTTCTTCCCGATCATGATGTTCGCCCTCCCGGCGGCCTGCCTCGCGATCGTGCACTGCGCCCGCCCCGAGCGCCGCAAGGTCGTCGGCGGCATGATGTTCTCGCTCGCGCTCACCGCGTTCGTGACCGGTGTGACCGAGCCGATCGAGTTCACCTTCATGTTCATCGCTCCGGTGCTGTACGCGATCCACGCGGTGCTGACCGGTGTCTCCATGGCCCTGACCTGGGCACTCGGCATGAAGGACGGCTTCGGCTTCTCCGCCGGCGCGGTCGACTTCTTCCTGAACCTCGGGATCGCGACCAACCCGTGGGGCCTGGCCCTGGTCGGTCTGTGCTTCGCGGTGGTCTACTACGTGATCTTCCGCTTCGCGATCACCAAGTTCAACCTCCCGACGCCGGGCCGCGAGTCCGACGAGGAGCTCGCCGAGCTGCAGAAGGCCGAGGCGAAGTAAGCCCCGCACCGGCCGCATGCGAGGGGGCCCCCGGACCGCAGCTGTGGTCCGGGGGCCCTCGTGCGTTGCGCGGAACGTTTCGCCGCGTCAGACCTCGTACTCCGCGCCCGCGACGGCCAGTTCCGCCGGCCCGTCGTACACCGCGCGCGCGTCGGCCAGGTTGACCTCCGCGTCCGTCCACGGCGGGATGTGCGTGAGAACCAGCCGGCCGACGCCCGCCCGCGCGGCTTCCTCGCCCGCCTCGCGGCCGTTGAGGTGGAGGCCCGGAATGTCCTCCTTGCCGTACGTGAACGACGCCTCGCACAGGAACAGGTCGACGCCGTCGGCCAGTTCGCTCAGGGCGGGGCAGGTCCCGGTGTCGCCGGAGTAGGCGAGGGATCTGCCGCCGTGCTCGACGCGGATGCCGTACGTCTCGACCGGGTGGCGGACCTTCTCCGTACGGACCGAGAAGGGGCCGATGTCGAACGTGCCCGAGGTGAGCGTGCGGAAGTCGAAGACCTCGGCCATCGACTTCTCGGTGGGGGTGTCGGCGTACGCCGTGGTGAGGCGCTGCTCGGTGCCCTCGGGGCCGTACACGGGGATCGCCGGGGGGCGGCCCCCCTCGTGCCGGTAGTAGCGCGCGACGAAGTAGCCGCACATGTCGATGCAGTGGTCGGCGTGGAGGTGGCTGAGGAAGACAGCGTCGATGTCGTAGAGACCGACGTGGCGCTGCAACTCGCCGAGGGCGCCGTTGCCCAGGTCGAGGAGCAGCCGGAAGCCGTCGGCCTCGACGAGGTAGCTCGAGCAGGCCGATTCCGCGGACGGGAACGACCCTGAGCAGCCGACGACGGTGAGCTTCATGGAGCGTGAACCTCCGTAGCAGGGACGGGGAGGGTTCGTGCGGGTTCGTCGAGCGTAAGGCGCGAAAGTCCCGGTCGCTCCTCGATGGCGGGGCGTTGTGGGGGAACTCACCTGCACTGTCACTGATTCGGGCGGAGCGCGCGCCGGGCGGTGCGCCGGTACCGTCGGGGATATGGACACGTCGTGGTGGGTGGCGCTGGTCGCCGTGGTGGTGCTCGCGCTGGTGGCGGCTCTCGTCGACGGGCGGGGGCGGGGGCGCGGGCGGCGGCCGGGCGGGCGTACGCGGGGGCGTTCGGGCGGCCGTGCGGATGAGCGTACGAACGGGCGTACGCGTCCGCCGAAGGGGCCGCGCGGGCCTCGCGGGCCCGGCCGGAGCGGACCGGAACGGGCGCCGCGGGCGGGGGAGATCTGGTGGGCGGACGTGCCGTACGAGGACGGGCCCGGGTCGAAGGACCGGCCCTGTCTGGTGTTGTCCGTACGGGGTGACAGCGCCCTGATCGCGAAGATCACCAGCAGGTTCCACGACGAGCGGCCCGGGGTGATCGCGTTGCCGCCGGGGTCGGTCGGGGACGCGCGCGGGCGGCCGAGCTTCCTGGAGACGGACGAGCTGCGGGATGTGGGGGTGCGGGGGTTCCGGCGCCGGGTGGGGGTCGCGGATCCCCGGGTCTGGGAGCAGGTCCGGCATCTGGCGCGGTGAGGCGCGGCCCGGCGGGCGGAGCGCTGCGCGGGGCTTCGGCCGGGGCCGCGGCTCCGGGGTCCGCTCCCCGGACTCCCCCGGACCTCGTCGCTCCGGGCCCCCCGGGGGCTGAACGCGGCCGCACCGGGAGAGTCCGGTGCGACCGCGTCGAGCCCGTGCCGCGGGGGAGGACATCGCCCGTCGCGGGCGCGTTCCCCTACGCCCAGAGCTGGCCCTGGAGGGTTTCGATCGCCGCCTCGGTGGTGGGCGCGGTGTAGACGCCCGTGGACAGGTACTTCCAGCCGCCGTCCGCGACGACGAACACGATGTCCGCCGGTTCGCCCGCCTTGACCGCCTTCTTGCCCATGCCGATCGCCGCGTGCAGCGCCGCCCCCGTGGAGACGCCCGCGAAGATTCCTTCCTGCTGGAGGAGTTCGCGGGTGCGCGTCACGGCGTCGGCCGAGCCGACCGAGAAGCGGGTGGTGAGGACGGAGGCGTCGTACAGCTCGGGGACGAAGCCCTCGTCGAGGTTGCGCAGGCCGTAGACCAGGTCGTCGTAGCGCGGCTCGGCAGCGACGATCTTGATGTCCGGCTTGTGTTCGCGCAGGTAGCGGCCCACGCCCATCAGCGTGCCCGTGGTGCCCAGGCCCGCCACGAAGTGGGTGATGGACGGGAGGTCGGTGAGGATCTCCGGGCCCGTGGTCGCGTAGTGCGCGCCCGCGTTGTCCGGGTTGCCGTACTGGTAGAGCATCACCCAGGAGGGGTTCTCGGCGGAGAGCTCCTTGGCGACCCGTACGGCCGTGTTGGAGCCGCCGGCCGCCGGGGACGAGATGATCCTCGCGCCCCACATGGCGAGCAGGTCGCGCCGCTCCTGGGAGGTGTTCTCCGGCATGACGCACACGATGTCGTAGCCCTTGAGGCGGGCCGCCATCGCGAGCGAGATGCCGGTGTTGCCGCTGGTGGGCTCCAGGATGGTGCAGCCGGGCGTCAACCGGCCGTCCTTCTCGGCCTGTTCGACCATGTGGAGCGCGGGGCGGTCCTTGATCGAGCCGGTGGGGTTGCGGTCCTCCAGCTTGGCCCAGATGCGGACGTCGTCGGAGGGGGACAGCCGCGGGAGGCGGACGAGCGGCGTGTTGCCGACCGCCGCCAGCGGGGAGTCGTACCGCATCAGACCATGCCGCCGGCGACGGCCGGGAGGATGGTGACGCTGTCGCCGTCGGCGAGCTTGGTGTCGATGCCGTCGAGGAAGCGGACGTCCTCGTCGTTGAGGTAGACGTTCACGAAGCGGCGCAGCTGGCCGCCGTCGACGATGCGCTCCTGGATGCCGGTGTGGCGGGACTCCAGGTCCGCGAAGAGGCCGGCGAGGGTGTCGCCGTTGCCTTCGACGGCCTTGGCGCCGTCGGTGTAGGTGCGGAGGATGGTCGGGATGCGGACCTCGATGGCCATGGCTTTCGACTCCTGTCAGGAGGGCGGCGTGAAAGGCGCGCGGCAGTCAGTCCCCCGCGCAGGGGCATGCGTGTGCTCGATGGGGCCCGCGGCTCAGGCGGCGGCCGTACAGATCGCGCTGGCGAGCCGGCACAGGTCGACGTGCAGGCGCGCCACGAGCAGCACGGTGCTCGGCGTCGTCTCACTCACGTCGTGGGGAACCATGCGGTCATCGTATAGATTCCCGGCCCCTTTCCCGGCATGTGATCTCACATGGTGGCCGAAAAGCGTTCGACAGGTGGACGGAGCCTGGGCGGCGGGTGGTGGGCGACGGCCGGGGCGCCGGTCGCCGGACGGGTGCTGACCTCGGACGATACGCCGTGGACAGTGCGCGGGAGGCCGGTGGCGCCCCAGTCGCGGACGAGGGCGAGGCCGAGGGCGGTGGCACCCTCCTCCCCCGCCAGGAGGAGGGCGGGCGGCCGTGCCGGCGGCGGGCGGGTCGCGCACGGTCTCCCGCCGGGTTTCCACCGGGCTTTCCTCGGGCCGCGCTCGGGGATCTCGCGGGGATCTCGCGGGCCTTACTCGGGCCAGGCCGAGTTCTGGATGGTCTCGACGAAGTCGCCGCGCTCGTATCCGGGCACGAAGTGCTCCAGCACGTCGGCCTTGACGTTGCCGAAGGCGGTGTCCGGCTTGGGGGCGATGCCTTCGGTGAACGCCGCGAGGATGCGCTTCTTGAAGTCGGGGCGCGGGTGCAGGGCGGTGACCGCGGCGCGGTCGTCGGGGCTGATGTCGTCGTAGCCGATACCGAGTACGTCGTACTCCACCCCGGCGGTGACGAGGGCGACTTCCGGCTCCATGAACCGGGGGATGCCGGGGGTCGTGTGCAGGGCGATGGCGGTCCAGACGCGGCGGATGCTGTCCTCGGGGACGCCGTGGCTCTGGAGGAAGCGGCGGGCCTCGTCGGCGCTGTCGACCTCGAAGCGGCGGCCGCTGGCGCGGTGCTGTTCGCCGAGGCCGAGGTCGTGGAACATGGCGCCGATGTAGAGGAGTTCGGGGTCGAAGCTCAGGCCGCGCCTGCGCCCCTGGAGGCTGCCGAACCAGAACACCCTGCGGGAGTGGTCGTAGATCAGCTCGGTCGCCGTGTCGCGGACGAGTTCGGTGGCGGCGGTGGCGAGCCCGGTGTCGGGGACGGTGATTCCGGCTGCTGTGTTCATGGGTTCAGCTTGCGCCCGGGCGTGTGCCGGTGCCATGTCCGTGGGGACACGGTTCCCACAGATCGGGACACGCACCGCTTAATCTCGCGGGATGACTCACTCGGTGGTGGTGTTCGCCTTCGACGGCGTACGGCTGATGGACGTCTCGGCTCCTCTGGAGGTCTTCACGACGGCCGCGCGTCACACCGGCGCGTACACCGTGCGGGTCTGCACTCCGGACGGGCGGGACGTGACCACGTCCACCGGTCTGCGGATCGGCGCGGACGCCGCCGCCGCCGATGTGGACCGTGCGGACACCCTGGTCGTGCCGGGGGCCGCCGATGTGGACGCTTTCCTCCGTACGCCGGGGCCGCCCGGGCAGGTCGCCGCGCTGGCGGGGGTGTCGCGGCGGGTGGCCGCCGTGTGCACGGGCGCGTTCGCGCTCGCCGCGGCGGGGCTGCTCGCCGGGCGGCGGGCGACGACGCACTGGGAGTACGCGGCCGAGCTGGCCCGGCGCTTCCCGGAGGTCGCGGTCACGCCGGACGCCATCCACGTCCAGGACGGACCGGTCCTCACCTCGGCCGGGGTGACGGCGGGCATAGACGTGTGCCTGGCGATGGTGGAGCAGGACCTGGGGCCGGAGGAGGCCCGGCGCGTCGCGCGTGACCTGGTGGTGTTCCTCCAGCGGCCCGGCGGCCAGTCGCAGTTCTCCGCCGCGTCCCGCACGCCGCCGACCCGTGATCCGGTGGTGCGTCCGCTGCTGGACGCCGTCGTCGCCGATCCGGCGGCCGACCACAGCCTGCGGGCGATGGCCCGCCGGGCGGGGGTCAGCACGCGTCATCTGACGCGGTTGTTCCGGGACCGGACGGGCACCTCGCCCGCCGGGTTCGTGGAGGGCGTACGGCTGGAGGCGGCGCGCATCCTGCTGGAGAACGGGGCCGGGGTCACCGGGGCGGCCGCGCGCAGTGGCATCGGCAGCGACGAGAGCCTGCGCCGGGCCTTCGCCCGGCACTTCGGGGTGACCCCGTCCGCGTACGCCGCGCGCTTTCGCAGTACGGCCGCGGCCGGCGGCGGTTACGCCTCGACCTTGACGTCTTCCTCCGTGATCACGCCGTCCACGATGCGGAACGAACGGAACTGGAAGGGGCCGGCGCCGTCCTTGTCGGCGGTGGAGACCAGGACGTAGTGGGCGCCGGGCTCGTTCGCGTAGCTGACGTCCGTGCGCGAGGGGTACGCCTCGGTGGCGGTGTGCGAGTGGTAGATGACCACGGGCTCCTCGTCCCGGTCGTCCATGTCGCGGTAGAGCTTGAGCAGGTCCGAGGAGTCGAACTCGTAGAACGTGGGCGAGCGGGCGGCGTTCAGCATCGGGATGAAGCGCTCGGGGCGCCCGGAGCCGGCCGGGCCCGCGACCACGCCGCAGGCCTCGTCGGGGTGGTCGGCGCGGGCGTGCGCGACGATCTGGTCGTACAGGGCCTGGGAAATGGTCAGCATGGGCCCCAGGATAAGCAAAGGGTCCCGCCCGTACCGAGGGATGGTACGGACGGGACCACATGCTGGGATCAGTTCGACTCGGCGGCCGACGGCTCGCTGTTGCGCTTCTTCAGCACCAGCCAGGACACGCCCAGCAGCAGTGCCCACAGCGGCGCGCAGTAGAGGGAGATCCGGGCGTTCTCGTCGATGCCCATCATCACGATGACCATGCCGATGAAGAACAGGGCGAACCAGCTCGTGTACGGCGCTCCCGGGGCCCGGAAGGAGGACTTCGGCAGCTCGCCGCGGTCGGACTTGGCCCGGTAGCGGATCTGGCTGACCAGGATCATGATCCAGGCCCACATGCCGGAGATGGTGGCGAAGGAGACGACGTAGTTGAACGCCTCGCCCGGCCACTGGTAGTTGATCCACACGCCGACCAGCATCAGGGCGGCGGAGAAGGACGTGCCGACCAGGGGCAGGCCGTTCTTGGTCAGCTTGGTGAAGAACTTCGGGCCCTGGCCGTTGAGCGCGAGGTCGCGCAGCATGCGGCCGGTGGAGTACATGCCCGAGTTGCAGGAGGACAGGGCGGCGGTGAGGACCACGAAGTTGACGATGGCCGCGCCGACGCCGAGGCCCATCTTCTCGAAGGCCGCCACGAACGGCGAGACGCCCGGCTGGAAGTGGGTCCACGGGACGACCGACAGGATCATGATCAGCGCGCCGACGTAGAAGACGGCGATGCGCCACGGGACGGTGTTGATGGCCTTGGGCAGGACCGTCTTCGGGTCCTTGGCCTCGCCCGCGGTGACGCCGACCAGCTCGACGGCGAGGAAGGCGAACATGACCAGCTGGAGGGTCATCAGCGTCTGGCCGATGCCGTTGGGGAAGAAGCCGCCCTGGTCCCAGAGCATGGTGACCGAGGCGGTGTCGCCGGCGTCGGAGAAGCCGATGGTGAGGATGCCGGCGCAGATCAGGATCATGCCGACGATCGCGGTCACCTTGATCATCGAGAACCAGAACTCCAGCTCACCGAAGAGCTTCACGGAGATCAGGTTCACGCAGAAGAGGAGGACCGTGAAGATCAGGGCGAAGACCCACTGCGGCTGATCGGTCCAGCCGTCCGTGCCCTTGGTCCAGTACTGCATGTACTCGGAGGCCGCGGTGACCTCGGTGATGCCGGTGACGACCCAGAAGAGCCAGTACGTCCAGCCGGTCACGAAGCCCGCGAAGGGGCCGACGAACTCGCGGGCGTACTCCGAGAAGGAACCGGAGACCGGGCGGTACATGAGGAGCTCGCCGAGCGCCCGCATGATGAAGAAGATGACCAGGCCCGCCATGGCGTAGGCCAGGATCAGGCTGGGGCCGGCGATGGAGATGCCCTTGCCGGCGCCGAGGAAGAGGCCGGTGCCGATGGCGCCGCCGATGGCGATCATCTGGATCTGGCGGGCACCGAGTCCGCGCTGGTATCCCTCGGCGGATGTGGCGCCCTCGGCCTCACTGCCGTCGTTCTGCTTGTCGACCTGCACTGAGGTCATGGTGTGTCGCGCCTTTCTCCATGCCGATCCGGCCTTGAGCGGCTCGGATCGACTGTGACGATCCTTTGAGGGGCCAGGCCCCCGGATGTGGAATGGAGTGCGTGTCGGCGGTCAGCCGACGTCAGCGCCCCCGGAGACAGGGGTGGCGTCTCCGGGCGGTCGTGAAGATTTATCACGCCCACACCAGTGATCCACTGCACCCGATGTGGCGCACACCACGGGGAAAATAGGACAAACAACGCCTGGGGCGGCAAAGGAACCCCAGGCGTTAATGCGATCGTTATCCGGATTTGAGTGTCCGTTGAGCGAACGCCGTGATCGACATGTCCGGACAGGTCAGGGCATAAGAGTTTCCACGAGGCTTTCCTGGAGCGCGCCGAGCCACAGGTAGGCCATCACCATCGGCTTGCGCGGGTCGGAGTCCGGCAGCCGGTAGAGCTCGCCGTCCTCGTCCTCGTCGGTGACCTCCAGGCGGGTGCCGATGGTCAGCCGCAGGTCGTTGAGCGTGCCGAGCCAGCGCCGGCATTCGTCCCCCGTCAGCTTCAGCACGGCGCCGTCCTCGCCGGTGGTGGCCAGTGCGTCGAGGCCGCGTACGACCGCGAGGGCGTCCTCGCGCTTGCGCGTCCGCAGGTCGTTCTCCGTGAAGCGCCTGAATTCGGCCGAATCGGCCCGCACCTGCCGCTCGTCCTCCTCGCCGGGCCCGGCCTGCGGGTCGCCGTACGCGTCGGGGAAGAGCCGCGCCAGCGCGGGGTCGGCCGGCGCCTCGCTCGGTCCCTCGGCGAACAGCACGGCCAGCGGATCCTCGCCCGCCGCGGGCTGCTCGCCGGGACCGACCAGCTCCAGCAGCTGTACGGCCAGGCTGCGCAGGATCGAGATCTCGACCCCGTCGAGCGCGACGGCCGCGCCGCCGCCCGGAATCCCCTCGAAGAGCCCGGCCATCAGCCGCGGTCCTGCGTGAGCGTCGCCCAGAGCCCGTAGCCGTGCATCGCCTGCACGTCGCGCTCCATCTCCTCGCGGCTGCCGCTGGAGACGACGGCGCGGCCCTTGTGGTGGACGTCGAGCATCAGCTTGTGCGCCTTGTCCTTGGAATAGCCGAAATAGGTCTGGAAGACGTACGCGACATAGCTCATGAGATTGACGGGGTCGTTGTGGACCAGCGTCACCCAGGGAACATCGGGTTCGGGGACGGCGGAGGTGTCCTCGGTCGTCTCTGGGCGTTCGATCTCTGCGGGAGCCGTACTCACTCGTCCCATGGTGCCACCCGCCGACGGGCGCCGCACAAACGGCTGCCCAGAAATCGTCACTCTGACGAGATTAGGGGGTAGCATCCCTCTCATGAACACTGCGGACCTTGGGCTGCCGGTGGACGTGCCGTCGACAGCGCTCTTCACCGACCAGTACGAGTTCACCATGGTGCAGGCCGCCCTCAGGGCCGGCACTGCCGACCGCCGCTCGGTCTTCGAGGTCTTCACCCGCAGACTGCCCGAGGGGCGCCGCTACGGCGTCGTGGCGGGCACCGGGCGCGTTCTGGACGCCGTGGAGAACTTCCGCTTCGACGCGGGCGTGCTGGGCTTCCTGCGGGAGCGCGCGATCGTCGACGAACCGACGCTGGAGTGGCTCGCCTCGTACCGCTTCACGGGCGACATCTGGGGCTATCCGGAGGGTGAGGTCTACTTTCCGGGCTCCCCGATCCTGCGGGTCGAGGGCAGCTTCGCCGAGTGCGTGCTGCTCGAAACCGTGATCCTCTCGATCCTCAACCACGACTCGGCCATCGCGGCCGCCGCCTCCCGGATGGCCGCCGCCGCGGGCGACCGGCCGCTGATCGAGATGGGCGCCCGGCGTACGCACGAGCTGTCCGCCGTCGCGTCGGCGCGCGCCGCCTACGTCGGCGGCTTCTCCTCCACCTCGGACCTCGCGGCCGGCTTCCGGTACAACATCCCCACCGTCGGCACCAGCGCGCACGCCTTCACCCTGCTGCACGACAGCGAGCGCGGGGCCTTCCAGGCGCAGGTCGCCTCGCTCGGCAGCGGGACGACGCTGCTGGTCGACACGTACGACGTCGCCGAGGCGGTCCGCACCGCCGTCGAGGTGGCGGGGACGGGGCTCGGCGCGGTCCGCATCGACTCGGGCGACCTGCTGCTGGTCGCGCACCGGGTGCGCCAGCAGCTGGACGAGCTGGGCGCCACCGGGACGAGGATCGTGGTGACCAGCGACCTCGACGAGTACGCCATCGCCTCACTGGCGGCGGCTCCGGTGGACGCGTACGGCGTGGGCACGCAGCTGGTCACCGGCAGCGGGCACCCCACCGCCTCCATGGTCTACAAGCTGGTCGCCCGCGCCGACTCGGCGGACCCGAAGGCTCCGCTGCGGCCGGTGGCGAAGAAGTCGCTGGGCGGGAAGGCCTCGATCGGCGGCCGCAAGTGGGCCGCGCGCCGGCCGGACGCGCACGGCGTCGCGGAGGCGGAGGTCGTCGGCACCGGGCCCCTGCCGGCCGGGCTGGCCGGCCGGGAGCTCCAGGTCGAGCTGGTCAAGGGCGGCGAGGTCGTGGCGCGCGAGCCGCTCGACGACGTACGGGAACGGCACATCGCCGCACGCGGGGCCCTGCCGATGTCGGCGGTGCAGCTGTCGAGGGGCGAGCCGGTGATCCCCACCGAGTACGCATGAACGCCGGGTGAGAGGGAAGCGGAAGGCCACAGGGCGGGCCGCCGGCGGCGCCGCCGGCCCTCCGGAAGCCAAAGGCCCCCTGCCACAGGGCCGTTGAAATCCCTACTCTCGAACCATCACGTCACAGCGGACACCCGCCGCCGATCCCCACCGAAGGGCCCCGCCATGCACCGCGCCTTGATCGTCGTGGACGTTCAGAACGACTTCTGCGAGGGCGGCAGCCTCCCGGTGGAGGGCGGCGCCGACGTCGCCGCCGCCATCACCGACCTGATCGGCCAGGCCCCGGCCGGTTACCGCCACGTCGTGGCCACCCGCGACCACCATGTCGACCCCGGGGACCACTTCTCCTCCAGCCCGGACTACGTCCACTCCTGGCCGGTGCACTGCGTCGCCGGTACGGAGGGCGTGGGCTTCCACCCGAACTTCGCGCCGGCCGTCGCTTCGGGCGCCATCGCCGCCGTGTTCGACAAGGGCGCCCACGCGGCGGCGTACAGCGGCTTCGAAGGCGCCGACGAGAACGGTGTCCCGCTGGCCGACTGGCTGCGGGAGCGCGGTGTCACCGAGGTCGACGTCGTCGGCATCGCCACGGACCACTGCGTACGGGCCACGGCCCTGGACGCGGTCCGCGAGGGCTTCACCACGCACGTGCTGCTCGACCTGACGGCCGGCGTCGCGGAGACGACGACGGAGCGGGCGCTGGAGGAGATGCGCGGGGCGGGCGTGGAGCTGTCGGGCAAGCCGGTGGTCTAGGACGGCCGCCCTTCCCCGCTCCCCGCCCGTGCGGGGCCGGGCCGGGCCCTGGCTGGGCTCAGGCCGGGCGTACGGGCCTGAGCAGGGCCCGTATGGGGTGCCAGAGCTCCACGGTCTCCTGCGGCGCCGTGCGCCACAGCAGGCCGTCGGGGTGGTGCAGGACCGCCGTGATCTCGTCCGGCGTCGGCGGGTGGGCGTTGCCCCGCAGGTAGACCGCCCGCAGGCCGAGGTTGCGCAGCCGCGTCAGGGCGCGGGCCCGGTTCACGGAATGGACCAGGACACGGACCTTGTGGCCGTCGGTCACCGGGCTGGGCAGGGTGAGAGCGACCACCACACTGCCGCCGGGCAGCCGTACGAAACCTCCACCGGACATGCCGATCAATCCCCCATAAGACGTCGTGTCAATAAGAGCCGGGCAAGAGGCATCTAAACGTGAACGGCCGCCGCCCGCTAGAGGGCGACGGCCGATCATGCACTGACCTGCGGTTATACGAATTACTTGGTCGAAGGACCGACCTTCACGGTGATCGTCGAGCCGTTCTTGGGCTCGCCGGCGATCGAGATCCTGGTGTTGGTGTCAGTGACCTTCACCCCACCGGTCGGGTTCTCCTCGGACCAGTACGTCCCCTTGCGGTCGTCGAAGGACGAGACGCCCTTGCGCGAGGCCAGCTTCAGCGGCACGTCCGCGTTGTGCAGCGTGAAGCCGTCCGTGCGGTAGCGGCTGAAGGTGGAGTCGAAGGACTGGATCTTGTTCCGCAGGAGCTTGCCGTCCGCCCACTTCAGCGGCTCGGCGTGCGCGTCGACCGGAAGGATCAGGCCCTTGCCCGGGTGGGCGCTGGTGTTGTTGTCCTTCTGCGAGGTGTCCCACTGCCAGATCAGCAGGCCGTTCTGGTACGGGTAGTGCTCGACCCAGCTGGGACGGGTCCCGGCGAAGCCGAAGTTGTACGGGCCGACCGCGAGCGTCCTGTCGTACGACACGTACTGACGGTTCTCGGCCAGGTAGTACTGGGCGTAGTCCTCGGTGAAGGACGCGCCGACGCGCGAGAAGCCCTTGGCGGTCCAGCCGTTGTCGTCGCCCTCGGCGTTGTCCGTGAAGAGGGCGGCGCCGTCGGCGCTCACCGTGATCGCGTCGGCCGCGAAGCCCTTGCCGCCCGCGCCGCCGTCCGTCTGGTAGCGGAAGCGCAGGTCGACCTTCTTGCCCGCGTAGGCGTCCAGCGGGAAGACGAGCTTCTGGTGCGCGCCGCCCTCACCGGTCAGACCCGGGCTGCCGGCGGCGTCGCGCGCGAGCGCCTTGCCGTCGGCCGTGCCGTCGACGGCGGTCCACGTCCTGCCCGCGTCGGTGGAGACCTCGGCGTACAGCCAGTCGTACTCGGCCTCGATGTCCCACCAGCCCTGGAGCGACAGCTCGGCCCTGGCCTTGCCGGTGAGGTCGACGGAGCGGGTCAGGGTGTTCTTGAGGTCGTCGCCCATGCCGCTCCACCACTGCTTGGAGCCCTCGGCGGGCTGCACGACAGGGGTGGTGACGGACTTCTTGGGCAGCTCGACGACGAGCGCCTGCGGGTTCTTGGTGTTGTACGCCGAGACGCCCAGCTTGTGGGTCGACTTCGTCGCGGCCTTGGCCTTGTCGTAGTCGAGCCAGCCCAGCTGGAGCTTGTCCCAGGCGGTCATGTCGCCGGGCAGATCGCCGATCTCGTTCTTGCCCTTGCCGAGCCAGGAGCCGGCCGACATCAGCGACCAGAAGCCGACGCCGTTCTCGCCCCTGCCCGTGGTGTCGTACAGGTCGGGCAGGCCCAGGTCGTGGCCGTACTCGTGGGCGAAGACGCCGAGGCCGCCGTTCTCCGGCTGCATGGTGTAGTCGCCGACCCAGATGCCGGTCCTGCCGATCTGGGTGCCGCCGGACGGGTTGCCGGCCGGGCCGGTCTTTCCGGCGTCCGTGCCGTACGCGTACCAGCGGTGTGCCCACAGGGCGTTCTCGCCCTGGGCGCCGCCGCCCGCCGACTCGTCCTCGCCCGCGTGGACGATCTGGAAGTGGTCGATGTAGCCGTCGGACTCGTTGAAGTCGCCGTCGGAGTCGAAGTCGTAGCGGTCCCACTGGTCGTAACCGGCGAGCTGCGCCTTGATCTCGGCGTCCGTCTTCCCCTTGGCCTTCTGGTCGGCGGCCCAGGCGGTCACGCCGTCGCGGACGGTGTCCCAGACGTTGGCGCAGTTGCTGTCGCCGCAGTAGTTGGAGCCGTAACGGGCCTCGTTGTAGTCGACCTTGACCCAGTCGGAGACCTCGCCCTCGACCGAGTAGCGGCCGGAGGAGGTCTTCTCGTAGTACGTCTTGAGGGAGTCCTTGCCCTTGCCCTCGCCGAAGTACAGGTCCTGGAAGTGCTTCCGGTCGTAGTCCTTCTGCCAGGCCGTGGAGTTGTCCTGGCCGCGGTCCGGCTCGGCTATCTCGTTGTGCGCCGGGCCGGCTTCGCCGCCGTACTTCTTCACGGGCGGCTTGGGGCCGCTGCCGTCCGGGTCGAACAGGGTGGTGTCGTCGACCTTGTCGCCGAACTCCACCAGGATCGTGAAGATCTTGTCGGTCTTCTCCCGGCCCAGCTCGACGTACTTCCCCTTGCCGAGCTTCACGACCTTGGAGCCGCCACGCTTGTGCACCGTGGCGTCGCCCGACAGGACCTGTTCGAGCGCCGCTTCGCGCTCCTGCGCCTGCTGCTCGCTGAACGGACCTTCGAGGTCGTGCTCGACGTGCCCCTTGGCGGGCGCCGGGTCGCGGCGCTCGATGCCGGCCGCGGTCGGCGACTTGTCGTCGGCCTGAGCGGTGGCGAACGCGGATGCCGTCGCGGCGGTCGTGGCCATGGCCACGACAATGGCGGCGGCTCTGATCCGCCTTCTGCTGGTGGTCACTTGATGCTGTCCTCCCCTGCGGCCGCGTCAGCACGGAAGAGGGTGAGGGGTTCCGAGCGCGGCACGCGTCACAAGTGACGACATTCGACCGGAGTTGCTGAAGAAAAGACAGATCTTGACTTGAACAGCTCAAGTGCACTATGCAGACGCTCGGCTCCGGATACCGGACACTTCCGATCGGTCATGAACCTTCTTCGAGGGCGCGCCGATCCCACCTGATGGAATGCGGAATGACTCCGTGCGCCCCCGATGCACCGGCACCGTGGGTTAGGTCACGCTTACCGCCGGTTCCGTGCGGGCACTCACCCTCGTAGAGTCTCCTGAAGTGCGACCCGGTCGAGAAACCCCTGCCGCTGCTCCGAGGACGGATACCGCCATGCCGCGTCCGACTGCCGCACAGTTCGCCTACGGCTCAGCCACCGTCGTCTTCTCGACCCTCGCCATGCTGCTGCTGTCCCGCACGGCGTCGGGCATCGGCGCCGCGGTCATCGCCCTCGCGGCGCTCGCGCTGGGCGTGCTGGTCGCACTGACCGCGCCGGTCTTGAAGACGGTGCGCACGGCACCCCGTACGAGCGACGCGACCTCGGACTCGGCCTCGGCCTCGACGGAAGCGGCCCCCGGCAGCGTGGACCACGCGGCCCGGGCGCACTCGGCGGTCGGCGGGCACTCGCTACGCGGTTGAGACCACCACGGTCTTGGCCGCCTTGTCGTGGAGCCCCTGCTTGTAGGGCTTGTCGACCATGATCATCACCAGGTTGATCAGCCACCACAGGCAGAAGCAGCAGATCAGGGCCGGCACCCACAGGACCACGGCACGCAGCAGTGACGCGTTGGTCGGCGGGGTCGTGCCGCTGTTGAGCATCGCGACGCGCAGGTTCATCAGCCGCTTGCCGACGGTCCGGCCGTCCTTGGCCGTCATGTAGGTGTCGTAGCCGATGTACACGACCATCGAGACGAGCTGCCAGACGAGCGACTTGCCGCCGGACACCTGGGTGGAGACCTCGTCCCAGTCGTCGCCGTTGTAGTTGTCGAACATGCCGAGCAGCCAGCCGACGAGGGCCAGCGGAACGCCGACGACGAGTGCGTCGATGATGCGGGCCGCCACGCGCTTGCCGAGGGGGGCGAGCGGCGGCATCCCGGCGAGCGGGTCGGCGGCGCCGCCGCTGTAGGGCGGGGGCGGGGTGCCGTACGGCGGGGGCGGGGCACCGTAGGGAGACCCTCCGCCGGGCGGGGGCGGCGGCGTCGACGGCGGCGGGTCCTGGGGCGGCTTCTTGCGGAACGGGTCGTCCTCGGGCGGCTGACCGGGCGGCGGCTGATCGTTGCTCATGACCGCAGTCGACCGCGCCCGCCCGCCGCCCGCATCCGGTCGGGTGCCGTTCGGGGGACCCGGCTGCCCCTAGTCCCCCGCCACGAACGTACGCGCCGCCTTGTCGTGCCAGCACTGCCGCCACGGGCGGTCGAAGAGGCACCACGCCACGTTGACGACCCCGACCGCGAGGACGCCGAGCACGCCGTACACGAGCCAGCGTCGCAGCGCGGCGCCGAACGTCGGAGGCTCGTGCGCCTCGATGTCCCGCACGTGGATCCGGCACAGCTTCTTGCCGAGCGTACGGCCCCACTTGGTGGTCGGCAGCGTCTCGTACACCACTCCGAGGAGGAGGAACGCGCCGAGCACGATGCCGAGGTAACCGGCGGTCGTGGCGTCGAGCAGCCATACGGTCACGGTCTCGCCGGAGAGCTTCGCCGCCTCGATCTTCTCGTCGATGTGCGCGAGCGCGGCGGACACGAGGGGTACGGCGACGGCGCCGACCGCGGCACCGAGGACGACCGTGTCGATCAGCCGCGCCGCCAGCCGCTTGGCGAGGCCGGCGGGCCTGGCCGCGGCCTGGGCCTGGGCGGCCTGCAGGAACGGGTCGCTGACCGGCGGCTTCCAGGGCACGACGGGCGGTGCGCCCGCCTCGTCCTGGTCCGGCTGCGCGAGCTGGTGCACCTGCTGCGCCCACGAGGCGGCCCCGCCGCCGGCCCCGGAAGCAACGGGAGTCCCGACGGGAGCCCCCGCACCGGCCTGCGGCCCCTGCGCCTGGCCGGGCTGCCCCGGCCCGGGAGCCCGGCCAGGCACACCGGCCTGCCCCGGAACCTGCGCCTGACCGGGGGCCTGGGGCCGGCCCGGCTGCGGCTGCGGCTGGACCTGCCCCTGGGCATCGGCTCGCCCGGCGGCCTGCGCCCGGCCCGGAGTCTGAGGCCGTGTCTGGCCCGGAACCTGGCGCTGTCCCGCGCCCGGAGTCATGGTCCTGATGGCCATCGTGCCGTCGGTCCGGGCCGTCCGGGGGGACTCCGTCCCGTCCCGGCGCACGGCGCGGATGGTGACGGTGCCGTCGGCGGGAGGCGGCGTACGGACGCCGGGGAGCGCGCCCCCGCTGGGGTCGGCGCCGGGGGCCGGTCTCCCGGCCTCCCCGCCGCCGGACCGGGCCGGGTCGCCCGCGTCGGCGGGGCGCTCCGGCGTGGAGCCGCCCGTACGACGGAGGTCGACCCCGCCGCCTCCGCGGCGCGGATCACCCGAGCGCCCGGAAGCGGCCGCGTCACCGGGCGCGGAGGCACCACCGGAGCCGCCCGCGCCGCCGGGAGCGGACGCACCGCCGGGAGCGGACGGGCCGGCGTCGGGGGCGGCGGGCGAGCCGGCGGGGGACGGGGTGGAGCCCCAGGAGACCCGGCGGTCGCGGTCGCCGCCGAAGCCGGTCTGGCGGGACGTGTCCGCCTGCCAGGCCGACGCCGGTTCCGGGGCGGCGCCGCGCAGGTGCGCGCCCTCCGGCTCCTCGTCGAAGAAGACCGGGCCGGTCTCCTCGACGGAGGGGGCCGGGGGCGTGGCGGCAGCGGGCGCGGCCGGCGGGGACTCGCTGTCCGACGGGGCGGGGCGGCTGGTCCCGGGCACCCAGGCGGCCCCGTTCCAGAACCGGACGTAGCCGGGGATGGACGGGTCGGGATAGTAGCCAGGAGTGGGGCTGCTGTCGCCGCTGGCCGGGGTGGGGGCGCTCATCACCGTGTCCCGTATCTAGTCGATGGCCTCGTTAACGAGGTCCACATCTATCAGACCACCACGACGCGCCGGGCCCGTCCCGCTGGAAGCACTACTTTCCGGTCGTCTCCAGGGCCTCCCCGGAGGCTTTCACGTACGTGTGCGTGAGGAACTCGATGGAGTGGCCGTCGGGGTCGTCGAGGTAGAAACCGCGCCCTCGGTGGTGGTGGTTGATCTGCTGCGGCAGCTCGTGGTGCGGGTCGGCCCAGTAGGGGAGTTCGCGCTCCTCGACCCGTGCCAGGATCTCGTCGAACTCGCCGTCGGGCACCAGGAACGCCAGGTGCTGCGAGACGATCCGCGCGCTCGCGGAGTCGAGGTAGTCGAGCGTGACGCCGTTCTCCAGCGGCACGCTCGCGAAGGGACCGAAGGGCTCCGGCTCCGAGGCGCCCATCAGCTCCGTGAGGAAGCGGGCGGCGGCGAAGCGGTCGCGGCTCCGGACGATGGTGTGATCAAGGCTCGCGGGCATGGTTCCTCCTCGTCGAGGTGGCTGCTGCTCGACCTGCTGCCCCTCACGCTATGCGCAGTGCCGTGACCGGGGCATCGGTCCTTCGCCGTACGCCTCGGGTCTCAGAAGAGCTTGCCCGGATTGAGGAGACCGAGCGGGTCGAAGGCCGCCTTGACGGAGCGCTGCAACTCCACTCCCACCGGTCCGAGTTCGCGCGCCAGCCATTCCTTCTTGAGCACGCCGACCCCGTGCTCGCCGGTGATGGTGCCGCCGAGTTCCAGGCCGAGCGCCATGATTTCGTCGAAGGACTCACGGGCGCGCCGCGACTCGTCCTCGTCCCGTTGGTCGAAGCACACCACCGGATGCGTGTTGCCGTCGCCCGCGTGTGCGCAGACCCCGATGGTGAGGTCGTGCTTCTCGGCGATGACGGCGGTCCCCTCCAGCATCGCGCCGAGCTTCGAGCGCGGTACGCACACGTCGTCGATCATCGTCGCGGACTTGACCGCCTCCAGTGCGGTGAGGGACAACCTCCGCGCCTGAAGCAGCAGTTCGGACTCGGCGGCGTCCTCGGCGGGGACGACTTCGGTGGCGCCGGCCGCGGTGCACAGCTCGCCGACGGCGGCGAGGTCGGCGGCGGGGTCGGGGGTGTCGAAGGCGGCGAGCAGGAGTGCCTCGGTGGACTCGGGGAGGCCCATGCCGGCCATCTTGTTGACGGCGCGCAGGGTCGTACGGTCCATGAGTTCGAGCAGCGAGGGGGCGTGGCCCCGCGCCATGATCTCGCAGACCGCGTCGCAGGCGGCGGTGGCCGACGGGAACTCGGCGGCGAGGACGAGCTGCTGCGGCGGGGCGGGCCTGAGCGCCAGGACCGCCTTGACGACGACGCCGAGGGTGCCCTCGGAGCCGACGAAGAGCCGGGTCAGGTCGTAGCCCGCGACGCCCTTGGCCGTGCGCCGCCCGGTGGTCAGGAGGCGGCCGTCGGCGAGGACGACGTCCAGGCCCAGGACGTACTCGGCGGTCACGCCGTACTTCACGCAGCACAGCCCGCCCGACGCCGTGCCGATGTTGCCGCCGATGGTGCACGTCTCCCAACTCGACGGGTCCGGCGGGTAGTAGAGCCCCTTCTCGGCCACGGCGCGCGACAGCACCGCGTTGATCACGCCCGGCTCGACGACGGCGATCCGGTCGACAGCGCTGATCTCCAGGATCCGGTCCATCTTCACCAGGGACAGCACGATGCAGCCGTCACTCGCGTTGGCGGCGCCGGACAGCCCGGTCCGCGCGCCCTGCGGCACGACCGGCACCCGCAGCGCGGTCGCCGTGCGCATGATGTGCTGGACCTGCTCGACGGTGCGCGGCAGGGCGACGACGGCCGGGGCGCCGGCGTCGCAGAAACCCGCCATGTCGTGGGCGTACGAAGCCGTGATGTCCGCGTCGGTGATCAGAGCCTCGGCCGGCAGGCCCGCGCGCAGTTGCTGGAGAAGATCGTCCATGGTCCCAGCGTGGCACTCGGGGGCCATCGGTGTGAACCCGTCTGCGTTCCACTCCGCGTGTCCGGATGTGCTCTTCATACTGACGCACAGTGATCGCCATGGAGACGGAAGAGCGGGTGAAGCGGCGGCGGCTCCCGGTCGCCTTGCTCGTGGGCACGGCGGTGCTGGTCGCGGGTGCCGCGGGGGTCTTCGCTTGGGGAGCGCTGGACGGAGCCCCGCCGGTGCCGGGTCCCGTCGGGCGCGCGGCGGCCGCCGTCGAGGCCGTGGGCGCCGGGGAGCCGGCCTCGCCGTCCGACCTGACCGCGTTCATCGGGGACCGCGAGTCGTGGCTGCGCGAGCACCCCGGCGACGACAGCTCCTGGGCGGTGCTCGGCTCCGCGTACCTGGAGCGGGGCCGCTGGACGGCCGACCCGGCGGACTTCCCGCGCGCGGAGATGGCGCTGCGCCACTCGCTGTCCGTACGGCCGCGAGCGAATCCGGACGCCGTGGTCGGTCTCGCGGCGCTCGCCCACGCGCGCGGCGACCACCGCGCCGCGAAGAAGTGGGGCGAGGCGGTCCGCGAGCGGTCGCCGAAACGGTGGACGGCGTACCCGGCCCTGATCGGCGCGTACCGGCATCTGGGTGACCAAAAGGCGGCCGCCGAGGCGGTGGAGAAGCTCCAGGCGCTGCGCCCGGGCCCGCAGGCGCGGCGGCTCGCCTCGGAGGTGTACCGCGACCGGGGCTGGCGGGAGGACGCGGCGGCGGCGCTGTCCGACGCGACGGCGCTCGCGGGCTCCACGGCCCAGAAGGTGACCGGGCTGTACGGCCTGGGCGAGCTGGCGTGGGAGCGCGGCGAGCCGGACGAGGCCCTGCGCCACTACGAGGCGGCCCTGCGCACGGACCCCGGCTACGCGCGGGCCAGGGCGGGCCGCGCCCGGGTCATGGCGGCACTGGCGCGCCCGGCCGACGCGGAGGGCGACTACCTGGCGGCGCTGGGGCAGACGCCGCTCCCGGCCGTCGGCCTGGAGTACGGCGAGCTGCTGGAGTCCCTGGGCCGCGAGGACGAGGCGAAGGAGCAGTACGCGCTGGTGCGGGCCCGGGTGGCGCTGACGGAACAGCGCGGGGGCGGCGGCGACGAGCTGCTGCTCGGGCGGCTCGACGCGGACCACGGCGCCCCGTCGGCAGCGGTCCGCCGGCTGCGGGCGGAGTGGAAGCGGCACCCGAACGCGTACGTCGCGGACGCCCTGGCGTGGTCCCTGTACCGCGCGGGCGGCAGGAAGAACTCCGGGGAGGCCCTGAAGTACGCCCTCAGGGCCACGGACCAGGGTCCCCGCGACGCGCAGTTCTTCTACCACCTGGGGATGATCGAGCGGAAGCTGGGCAGGTCCGGCGCGGCCAGGCGCCACCTGGAGGAGGCACTGCGCATCAACCCGTCGTTCTCGCCGCTGCCGTCCATGAGGGCGCGCGAGGCGCTGAACGCCTTGGGCGAGCCCCCGGGAGGCGGCCCCCGCCGGCCGGCGTCCTCCGTACGCCGTTGAGCGCCGCCTCGCCTGCCACGGTGGCGGGAGGGACGCGCCGGGGCGCTCCCCCGCGGGGCGCCGAACGCGACCGCCCCGAACAGACCGGCGTACCCGGACGTTCGGCGTCCGGGGAGACGCCCCGGCGCGGCACCGGCCCCTCGCGGGGGATCGCGGCGCCTGCCGGCGGGGGCCCGGCCCCCGCCGGCAGCTCAGGCGTGCTGCTTGTAGTAGATGGAGTACCTGCGGGCCCCCGGCTCCCCCGAGGCGAACCCCATGCACAGCCGCGGCTTGCCGGTGCGCCGTACCGCGAGGCCCTCCGGTTCGCGGTGGTCGAGGGAGTAGCCGGCCTCGGTGCGGGTGCGCTGGACCGGTTCGCCGGTGCGGATGTCGATGCAGGAGACGTACGTGTTGCCTTGCCCGGAACGCGGGTTGGCCGGCCCGTACGGTTCGCCGGCCAGCTGGTACAGGTAGTTGCCGTACAGCGCGAAGCCCTGGAAGTCGATGTCCGGGTCGGGGTGCGCGGCGGTCTGCGCGAAGTCGTGCAGAGGCTTCGAGAAGTCGCCGGCGACGGCGTGGGCCAGTGAGAAGACGCGGTAGCGCACCTTGCCGCCGATGCGGTGGCGGACGGCGATGCGCTTGCGGCTCATGTCCACGGACGGCTGGTTCGCGGTGGACCCCTCGACCGGGTGGCGGGCCGGTTCCGCCGAGCTCCGCCGTACCTGCCGGTCCACGAACCGGAACCGCGTGATGCCGCGCCCGAACGCCATGGACTCCGCGACCCGCGCGTCCGTCTCCGTCCAGATCCAGGTCGCCCCGGCCGCGTCCCGCTCGACGCCCATGCCGACGCCGTGCCCGTGCCCCAGCAGGTACATGCGGCCGAGCAGCGCGCCCTTGAAGTCGAGCTGGTTGAGGCACATGTCGCCGCGCTGCCGTCTCTCCGTACCGGTGCGGGCCCTCGGCTCGCCGGAGAGTCTGATGCCGCCCTGCATCATCTGGAGGACGTACAGCCGCTGCCGGGAGTCGTCGAAGGCGAAGGACTGGAGGACGGTGGTCTGCCCGAGGGGCTTCTTCCAGAGCCATCGCTTCGACGGGACGGCTAAGTCGATGCGTTCGTCACTCGTGCTCGCACTCACGCTAGTCATGGCCATGACTCACGATAGCGAGCAAGGGCCCCACGGGTCAGGGGCGCGCGGCACCGCGCACGCAGCACGAGTGGCCACGCGCCCCACACCCCCGTCAGCCGAAGTCGCCGACTCCCGCGGGGCGCTGGGCCACAGGCCGCTCCGGCGCGGGGGCCGGGGCCGCGACGGGTGCCGACGCGCGCTGCGGGCGCGGAAGCGGGGCGGAGACCTCTTCCTGCTTCGTTTCCGGCGGGAGGAAGCAGGGGGTCGTGACGCTGAGGATCATCCGGTCGTACGGGGGCTTCATCGCGCCGACCGACACGAAGAAGTTGGCGTCACCGCCCTTCGCGTACAGCAGGATGTGACGCCAGTCGCCCTCGCGGTAGGCGCTGACCTTGTAGCCCTCAGCCTCCAGTCTCTTCTTCAGCTTGCCGAGCGCGGTGTTGTACTGCGCGCGGGGCAGCGGAGTCTGGACCGTGTAGTCCAGGTCGAACCGCCCGTCGTTGGCGGTTTCGTTGTTCTTGCCGATGCAGTCCCGGAATTCCTTGTTGACCGACTTGGCATCGACCTCGGACCCGATCTCCTCGGCCAGCAGGTCGATCAGGGCCCGGACCTCGTACTCGGCCTTCTGCCGGCTCTTCACGGGGAGCGGGTCGTTCTTTCCGTCGGTCATGCATCCTCCAGTAGCGAGCAGCGCCAGGAGCGTCAGTACGGACAGGGCGGTACGGCGGCGCTTCATGTGTATGCGCATGGTTCAGCAGGCTCCCGGCTCGGACGAGTACCCGGGCACGCTAGTCGTTCTCCCGGTGCTGACCCTCGCTGGGCGGCTGCCCCACGATGATCCTTCCCTGATTGCGGAGGCTTTCGCTGCCTTCGTCCCAGTAGCCGCTGTGGCCTTCGGTGTCGACGTCGAAGACCCGGCCGCCGAACTCCTCCTCCGCCGGGTTCTCCCCCAGCGTCAGGTCGGCTGCTTCGTCGGTGACCGGGTCGTCCTCCGCGTACCCGGCCCACACGTGGCCGGCGTCCATATTGAGGTCCGACGCGTGGTCGACCGTCATACCGGGACTGCCGACGACCACCACGTCGTCCGCGCCGAGGCCGTCGCCGCCCGAGGCGGCCGCGCCCACCATCGTCGAGCCGTAGCTGTGCCCGAGCACCGTCATATGGGTGGGCTCCCCCTGGTGGGACTCGCGCAGCCCGCGGGTGAAGCCGCGCAGATCCTGGGCACCGTCCTCGGCACGCCCGGTGGTGACCACACTGCCGTCGGCTTCCGGCGCGTCGTAGCCGAGCCAGGCGACGACGGAGGTGCTGGCAGCGGGATCGGCCTTCATGGCCGCTCCCTGAAGGCGGTCGGCCCGGTTGAGCTGGTCGTCGATGTTCGTCAGGTCATTGCCGGTGCCCGGCACCTGGATGGCCGTGTTGTCCGCCGTGTCGGGGTTGCCCCTGGCCACCAGGGCCCGGCCGTCTCCCTTCTCGGCGTCGATGCCGAGGACGTAGAGCTGACTGCTCGGGCGCGTAGCACCGTCCGCCTTGTCGAGCTCGTCCTGGAGCTTGAGCAGGCCGGAGTACTGGCGGTCGTCGTGAATCCCGAGCTGACCGGCTTGTTCCTTTTCCCGGTACGCGCCGAGCGAGAGCTCGATGGACTTGCGGTTCGCCTCGTCGCGGTCCGCCGAAGGGATGCCGTCGAGCCACCCGACCTTCTGCGGGTAGGCGTCCATGTACATCTGCTGCTGCTCGGGGGTGAGGCTCTTCCACCAGGCGGCGTTCTGCCGGGGGTCCTTGTTGCTCGGGATGTCCTTCTCGTCGATCCCGTACGAGCCGGCCACCAGCTTGGCGTCGTCTTGGGCGCTCTTGGAGCCGTAGACCTTGTCCAGGTCGAAGGTGTCGATCTGGTGCAGCAGTGCCTTGCCCTCGTCCGAGGCGCTCTCGGCGTCGGCGATCGCCTGGTCGATACGCGCCCGGTACTCACCGAGCGGGCCGCTGCGCGCCTGCCGGGACCGCTGGTAGTCGGGATCGTGCCGCTCCGCCGAGGACATGTTGTCGTCGGTGGGGTCGGAGACCCACCCGTCGTCGTCGACGGCGTACCGGTCGGCCTCGGCCTCGCGGACCGCCTTGCGCAGATTCTGCTGCGCCAGCTGCATCTTCTCGCACGTGCCCTTGAGGACCGTGGCGATGGAGCTCACCTGCGACTGGGCGTTGCCGAGCTTGCGCTCGTTGTCCTCCATCATCATGAAGCCGTACGTGGCGTCCGTGCCCTCCCAGCCGCTGGCGTGCAGCGGCCCGGTGACCTGGCGGCGGTGCTGGACCTGGCCCGTCTCCAGGGACTTGGCCAGGGCCCGCCAGGAGTCGGCGGCCGCTTCGAGGTCGGAGAAGTCCTGCTTCATCAGAACGCCGAACTGAGACGCCATGGTTCACATCACCGCCGCGAAGGACTGGGCGGTCAGGTCCTCGTTGAACTGGTGGCCGTCGGCGGTCCGCCTCAGCCGCTCGGCCTCGCTGTCGCCGCCCTCGCCGCCGATGCTCTTGCGCAGGTCGTGCAGGGCCGTGCCCCAGTCGTTCGCCACCCGGTCGAGTTCGGCGGCCAGGGACCACTTGTTCATGGAGACGGAGGCCGACCGTGCGTCGCGCTCCGCCTTCTCGACCGGCGCGCGCAGGCCGTCTCCTATCGCGTCGGCGGCGCCTGCGGAGGCCCGCAGCTCCGACGGCTCGACATTTATGCTTCCACTTTCAGCCATTCCGCTCCCCCGTGACGCATGCGAGCGGTCAGAGTACCGGGGAGATCATCAGGGCGAAGAAGGGGGCACCCACCAGACCGGGAAGGCCGTGGCGGATGCCCCAAATGCCGTGCTGCGGCAGCGTGCTAGAGGTTGCCGCGCTTCTCCTGCTCGCGCTCGATCGCCTCGAAGAGGGCCTTGAAGTTGCCCTTGCCGAAGCCCATCGAGCCGTGCCGCTCGATCATCTCGAAGAAGACGGTCGGCCGGTCCTGGACCGGCTTGGTGAAGATCTGGAGCAGGTAGCCGTCCTCGTCGCGGTCCACCAGGATCTTCAGCTCGCGCAGCGTCTCGACGGGTACGCGCGTCTCGCCCGCCCATTCGCCGAGCGTGTCGTAGTACGAGTCGGGGGTGTCCAGGAACTGGACGCCGTTCGCCCGCATGGAGCGCACGCTCGCGACGATGTCGTTCGTGGCGAGCGCGATGTGCTGGACGCCGGCGCCGCCGTAGAACTCCAGGTACTCGTCGATCTGCGACTTCTTCTTCGCGATCGCGGGTTCGTTGATCGGGAACTTGACCTTCAGGGTGCCGTCCGCGACGACCTTCGACATGAGGGCGGAGTACTCGGTGGCGATGTCGTCGCCCACGAACTCCTTCATGTTGGTGAAGCCCATGACCTTGTTGTAGAAGGCCACCCACTCGTTCATCTTCCCGAGCTCGACGTTGCCGACGCAGTGGTCGATGGCCTGGAAGGTGCGCTTGGCCGGCGGCTCGACCATCGGGTGGGCGGCGACGAAGCCCGGCAGGTACGGGCCGTCGTAGCCGGAGCGCTCGACGAGGGTGTGGCGGGTCTTGCCGTACGTCGCGATCGCGGCCAGGACGACGACGCCGTGCTCGTCCTTGACCTCGTGCGGCTCCTCGATGCCGCGCGCGCCGTGCTCCACGGCGTAGGCGTACGCGGCGCGGGCGTCCGGGACCTCGATGGCGAGGTCGACGACACCGTCGCCGTGCTCGGCGACGTGGTCGGCGAGGAAGCGGCCCCGGTCGGTGGAGGGCTTGATGACGGAGGTGAGGACGAAGCGCGCGGCGCCGTTCGTCAGGACGTAGCTCGCGGTCTCACGGCTGCCGTTCTCCGGTCCGGAGTAGGCGACGAGCTTCATGCCGAAGGCGGTCGAGTAGTAGTGCGCGGCCTGCTTGGCGTTGCCGACGGCGAAGACGACCGCGTCCATTCCCTTGACCGGGAAGGGATCGGCCTCGCGCGCGGTGCTGGGGGTGGTGTGCTGCGTGGTCTCAGTCATGGCGGCAGGCTCTCTCCGTATCGCAAGCTGCGCAATAGTTCGTCGAAATGCTGGGCAATCTGTTCACCAACTCGTCAGAATGGCCGGGCGATCTGTACAGGATGACCAGGCTCAGCACGAGGTGTCGGGAAGCGGGGCGGCCCATGTCCACGGACGGTATCGACGAACTCGACGGCCGGCTCATCGTGCTGCTGGCGCGCGAGCCCCGGATCGGGGTGCTGGAGGCGTCGCGCCGCCTGGGGGTGGCACGCGGGACCGTGCAGGCGCGGATGGACCGCCTTCAGTCCAACGGAGTCATCCGCGGGTTCGGCCCGGACGTCGATCCGGCCGCGCTGGGCTATCCGGTGACGGCGTTCGCGACGCTGGAGATCAAACAGGGCCAGGGCGCCGACGTACGGGCGCACCTGGCGTCCGTACCGGAGGTGCTGGAGCTGCACACGACGACGGGGCACGGCGACATGCTCTGCCGCCTCGTCGCCCGCTCGAACGCCGATCTCCAGCGCGTGATCGACCGGGTGGTGGGCTTCGAGGGCATCGTGCGGGCCTCCACGGCGATCGTCATGGAGAATCCCGTGCCCCTGCGGATCATCCCGCTGGTGGAGCAGGCCGCGGCGGACGGGCCCGCCTGACGGGGGCCGGCCCGGGCGGACGGAAGCGCGCGAGGGCAGGCACGCGAAGGCAGGCACGCGAAGGCGACCCGCAAAGGAATCGATGCAAAGAAGCCGTTGCAACGAAGTGCTTGCAGAGACTTCTTTGCAAGCCTAGGGTGGAGGCATGCCCCAAGAGCCCGAGCAGCCCGGCACCCCCGCACCCGCCGACGCCGAACACCGGGAGCCCGACTCCCGCGTACTGGACGCCCGGTCGCTGCGCGGACTCGCCCACCCCCTGCGCATCCAGCTGCTGAAGTCCCTGCGCCACGACGGACCCGCCACCGCCTCCCAACTGGCCCAGCGCCTCGGCGAGTCCAGCGGCGCCACCAGTTACCACCTGCGCCAGCTCGCCGCCCACGGCTTCGTCGAGGACGAGCCGGAGCGCGGCAAGGGCCGCGAGCGGTGGTGGAAGGCGGCACAGGAGGGGACCACCTTCAGCAGGGAGCTGCACAACAGCCCCGATCCCGCCGTGCGCGGAGCCGCCGACCTCTTCATGCACGAGATCGCCAACATCCACACCCAGGAGGTCAGCACCTGGCTCGGCACGGCGCGCGAATGGCCCGAGGAGTGGGCCGGCAGCTCGGACCTGAGCGACTTCACGCTCCAGCTCACCCCTGAGCAGCTGAAGGAGCTGAACGAGAAGATGCACGCCCTCATCACCAGCTACTACGGGCTGTCCGACGAGGGCTCCTCCCAGGTCCGCCTGCACACGCACTCCTTCCCCCGCCGCCCCACGGACTGAGAGGAAACCGCCCGCCATGCACTCCGACATACACCTGCGGCTCCACCACCAGCGCGCCGCCGAACTGCGCGCCCGGGCCGCCGGGTACGCCCGTGTCCCCCGCCCCGCGCCGTCGCACCCCCTGCGCGCCCGCCTCGGCTGGACCATGGTCGAGCTGGGGCTGCGCCTCGCCCAGCAGCCCCCGGCCCGGCCTGCCCGTATCGCGTGAAGGCGCAGGGGCGGAAGAAACCCTTCGCGGCCGTCCTGGCCGCCAACACCGTCTCCACAGCGGGCACTTCGCTCACGATGATCGGCGTCCCGTGGTTCGTGCTCGACACCACGGGCAGCGCCGGCCGGGCCGGTGTGGTCGCCTTCTGCGCGACGCTGCCGGTCGTCGTCGCCGCGCTCGTCGGCGGTCCCTTCATCGACCGGATCGGCCGCCGCCGGGTCTCCGTCGCCTCCGACCTGGTGTGCGGCCTCGCCGTCGGCGCGATCCCGCTGCTGCACTGGGCCGGCGCGCTGGAGTTCTGGATGCTGTGCGCGCTGATGGCGGCCGGCGGCTTCGCCCATACGCCCGGCACGACCGCCCGTTACGTCCTCCTCCCCGACCTCGCCGCCCACGCCGGCACCACCCTCACCCGCGCCGCCGGCCTCTTCGAGGGCGTCTCGCGCGGGGCCCGCATGATCGGCGCCGCGCTCGCGGGCGTACTGATCGCGGTGCTCGGCGCCGAGGCGGTGCTGCTGCTCGACGCGGCGACGTTCGCGGTGTCGGCGCTGCTGGTCGCGGCGGGGGTGCGGGGCGTACGGGCGGCCGAGCCGCAGAAGGCGGCGCCGGTGTCGTTCACGACGTACCGCACGGAACTGCGCGAGGGGTACGTCTTCCTCCTGCGCCGGCGGCTCCTGCTGGCCGTGGTCCTGATGGTGATGCTCACCAACGGCCTCGACCAGGGCTGGAGTTCGGTCCTCCTGCCCGTCCACGCCCAGGGCGACCCGGGCGGCGCGGCCGTCCTGGGCATGCTCGCCGCGGTCTTCGGCGGGGCGGCGCTGCTCGGCGCCCTGCTCTACGGGGCGGTCGGCGAGCGCTTCCCGCGCCGGGTGGTCTTCACCGTCGCGTTCCTGCTCTGCGGACTGCCGCGCTTCGCCGTCGCCGCGCTGGTGGACGGGACGGCGGCGCTGGCCGTGACGATGGCGGTCGGCGGTCTGGCCGCCGGGATGCTCAACCCGATCCTGACGACGGTGACGTACGAACGCGTCCCCCAGGAACTGCGCAGCCGCGTCGGCGGCGTGTCCACGGCCGGCTGCGAGCTGACCATGCCGCTGGGCGGCCTCGCGGCGGGGCTGCTGGTCGAGGAGGCGGGGCTCGTGACGGCGCTGCTGGTGTTCGGCGGGGCGTACTTCCTGGCGACGCTGAGCCCGGTGGTCTTCCCGTCCTGGCGGACGATGGACGACGTACCGCCCGTACAGGCGCCCGCTAGCAGCTCGGAACCTTCCCGCTCTTCTTCTCCAGCGCCACCAGCGCCCGCACCGCGTCCTTCAGCGTCGTGACGGGCACCAGGCGCAGCCCTTCGGGCTTCTCCGCCCGGGCCTGCGAGCACTCCTCCTCCGGTACGAGGAACACCGTCGCCCCGTCGCGCCGGGCCGCCTGCGTCTTGAGCGGCACGCCGCCGACCGGGCCCACGTCGCCGTCGGAAGTGATCGTGCCCGTACCGGCGATGGTGCGGCCGCCGGTGAGGTCGCCGCCCGAGCCGTCGCCGTCCAGCTTGTCGACGATGCCGAGGGAGAAGAGCAGCCCGGCGCTGGGGCCGCCGATGTCGGCGAGGTTGAGGTCCACCTTCACCTGGTCGGGGCTCTTGCCGAGGTAGTCGAGCGCCGCGTCGACGGCGGTCTCCTGCGACTGCTCCATCTCCGCGACGTTGTGCTTCTCGACCTCGGCGTCGGTGTCGCCGGACGGGTAGACCGCCTCCTTGGGCATGACGGCCCGGTCGGTCCTGAACCACGCGTCGACGACCTGTCCCAGGTCGATGTCGACGGACGGCCCCGTCGCCACGATCGTCGTCATCCGCAGCTCTCCGGCGGTCTCGCGCACCGGCGCGCCGGTGATGGTGATCACCGGTTCGCCCTTGTCCGCACCGAGCACGTTCGCGGTGCTGCCGGGCTGCGCGAGGACGTACGGCAGCGGCGCGAAGGCGGCCACGGCGAAGAGCGCGAGCGCGGGGGCCCCGCAAAGGGCGAGGACACGGGGGCGGGAGAGACGTGAGAGCACGTCCCCAATCTAGTGGGCGCGCGCCCCTCTCCCCCGTGCACCCCTCGCACCGCTTCGCGGCCTCCGGGCCGCCGGGCGGCCCCCTCACCTCAGCGCGTCGGCGACCTCACGGGCGGCGTCGACCACGCGCGGCCCCACCCGCTCGGGAACGGAGTCGGCGAGCATGACGACACCGACGCTGCCCTCGAGGCCGGTGATGCCGACCAGGGGCGCCGCCGCGCCACTGGCGCCGGCCTCCAGTTCGCCGTGGGTGAGGGTGAAACCGCCGTCCCCCAGGGCGCCCTGGCGGGCGGCGAGGATGGCCCGGCCGGCCGCCCCCCGGTCGAGGGGGTGGCGGAACCCCGTGCGGTACGCCACGTGGTAGTCGGTCCACGTCGGCTCGACGACCGCGACCGCGAGGGCCTCGGCGCCGTCGACCAGCGTCAGGTGCGCCGTGGCCCCTATGTCCTCGGCGAGGGAGCGCAGCGCGGGCAGCGCGGCTTCCCGTACGAGCGGATGGACCTGCCGGCCCAGGCGGAGCACGCCGAGGCCGACGCGGGCGCGGCCGCCCAGGTCGCGGCGTATCAGCGCGTGCTGCTCGAGGGTGGCGAGCAGGCGGTAGACGACCGTGCGGTTCACCCCGAGTTTGTTGGACAACTCGGTGACGGTCAGCCCGTGGTCGGTGTCGGCAAGCAGTTTGAGGACACGTAGTCCCCGGTCGAGCGTCTGGGAAGTCTCCGCGGTCACGACGCCCACTCCTCTGTGGTGAGTGCGGCGGCTCTCCGACGGGTGCGCCGCCGGTCCCGTCGACGTCGCGCGCAGAGGCCGCCGGCAGGCCATGGCACCGGCTGCGCTCCGCGGCGGCTCTGCCACGGGGCGTATGCGTTGCGGGAAAGGTAGCGATCGACTCCGCTCAGCGGAAGGCCTCGTCCAGAATCCGGGCGCGTGAAGGCACTTGATCCGCATTCGACCGAATCCGTGTTCTTCCCGGGCCGGCGGGTCCCGCCCCCGGAACGGACAGGGCCCGGAGAAGCGTCTCCGGGCCCCGCGCGTCACCTCCCGGCGGGCGTCACCGCATGCGGGTGGCCCACTCCTGGACCTTCTTGATGCGGTCCTGGAGCTGCCCGGCCGTGGCCTCGGCGCTCGGCGGACCGCCGCAGACCCTGCGCAGCTCGGTGTGGATGACGCCGTGCGGCTTGCCGCTCTGGTGGACGTACGCGCCGACCATCGTGTTGAGCGACTTGCGCAGCTCCAGCAGCTGTTTGTGCGTCACCACGGGACGCGCCTCGGCCGGCTTCTCCAGCAGGTCGGCCTCCGCGGCCGGCTTCTGGCGGCTGTGCGCGATCTGCCGGGACTGCCGCTTCTGGAGGAGGAGCTGCACCTGGTCGGGCTCCAGCAGTCCGGGGATACCGAGGTAGTCCTGCTCCTCCTCGCTCCCCGGGTGGGCCTGCATGCCGAACTCGGCGCCGTCGTACAGCACCCGGTCGAAGACGGCGTCGGACTCCAGGGCCTCGAAGGGCAGCTGCTCCTCGGTCTCCTCGTCCTCCGGCTTCTCGGCGTCGGCGAGGAGCTTGTCCTCCTCGGCGAACGGGTTCTCGTCCTCGCCGCCCTTCTTGGGCTTGTCGAGGACGTGGTCCCGCTCGACCTCCATCTCGTTGGCGAATTCGAGGAGCATCGGGATCGTGGGAACGAACACGGACGCGGTCTCGCCGCGCCTGCGCGATCGTACGAAGCGCCCGACGGCCTGGGCGAAGAAGAGCGGCGTGGAGATCGTCGTCGCGTACACGCCGACCGCCAGGCGCGGTACGTCGACGCCTTCCGACACCATGCGGACCGCGACCATCCAGCGGGACTCGTCCGCGCTGAACTGGTCGATCTTCTTCGAGGCGGCCTTCTCGTCGGACAGGACGACGGTCGGCCGGTCACCGGTGATCCTCTTCAGGATCTTGGCGTACTCGCGGGCGCTTTCCTGGTCGGTGGCGATGACGAGCCCGCCGGCGTCCGGGATGCCCTTGCGCACCTCGGTCAGCCGCTTGTCGGCGGCCGCGAGGACGTTCGGGATCCACTCCCCCGTCGGCGAGAGCGCCGTGCGCCAGGCCTGCCCGATGGCGTCCCTGGTCATCGGCTCGCCGAGCCGGGCGGCGATCTCGTCACCGGCCTTGGTGCGCCAGCGCATGTTGCCGCTGTAGGAGAGGAAGATGACGGGCCGGACGACACCGTCGGCCAGGGCGTTGCCGTAGCCGTAGGTGTAGTCGGCGGAGGACCGCCGGATGCCGTCGTTGCCTTCCTCGTACGCGACGAAGGGGATGGGGTTGGTGTCCGACCGGAAGGGCGTGCCGGTCAGGGCCAGACGCCGGGTCGCCGGGTCGAACGCCTCCTGGCAGGCCTCGCCCCAGGACTTCGAGTCACCGGCGTGGTGGATCTCGTCGAGGATCACCAGCGTCTTGCGCTGCTCGCAGCGGTTGCGGTGCAGCATGGGGCGTACGCCGACACCGGCATAGGTGACGGCGACCCCGTGGTACTCCTTGCTGAGCGGACCGGCGCTGTAGTCGGGGTCGAGCCTGATGCCTATCCGGGCGGCGGCCTCCGCCCACTGCTTCTTGAGGTGCTCGGTCGGCGCGACCACCGTGATCTGCTGCACGACGTGGTGGTGCAGCAGCCACGAGGCGAGCGTCAGCGCGAAGGTCGTCTTGCCCGCGCCGGGGGTGGCGACCGCGAGGAAGTCGCGCGGCTGGTCCTGGATGTACTTCTCCAGCGCCCCCTGCTGCCAGGCACGCAGCTTGTTGGCGGTGCCCCAGGGGGCGCGGCCGGGGAAGGCGGGTGAGAGGTGGTGGGAGGCGGTAGTAGTCACGGTCTCCGGTTCGGGGCGCTCGGGTACGTGGCGGGACGGTCGCCGAAGGGTCGTACGACAACCGGGCCACCTTACCGGCGGGTCGCCCGGCCTCACGTATGAACGTCGCCGCACCACCCGCCGTTGGGACCCACCTCACACGAGCGCGCGAAGCCCTTCCCCGGCGGCCGCCGGTTCACGCGTCCCGTGTCCGCAGCCTGGTCGCCACCCACGCCCCCGCCAGCGCCACCCCCGCCATCGGCAGGAACACCGCCGCGAAGGCCGCCGGGTGGGAGGCGGTGGCGGTGGAGGCCGCGGTGTGGGCGGAGCCCACCGCGCCGCCGCCCAGCGCCGCGAAGACCGCGCCGCCGACCGCGAGGAGCATGACGTTGGAGAGGCCGTCGGAGATCTGGAGGGCGGCGGAGTTGGCGCCCGCCTCCTCGGGGGCCGAGAGCTTGAGCAGGAGCACGCTGGTCGAGGCGATGACCGTGCCCATGCCGAAGCAGCCGACGCCCCAGGCGACCGCGACCACCCACACCGGGACGGCGGTGATCAGCACGCTGGGCGCGGTCGCGATCGCCGCGGCGACCAGGACCATGCCCCCGGACACCATCCGTTCCCGGTACGGCTCCATGCGCGGCCGCGACTGGACGTACGAACCGAGCGCCCACGTCGCGCCGCCGACCGCGAGCGAGAGCCCGGCCGCCGTCGGGGACAGCCCGCGCTGGGTGACCAGCATCAGCGGTACGAAGGACTCCGCCGCGATGAACGACCCGGCCGCGACGCCGCGCAGCAGCACCACCGAGGGCAGCCCGCGCGCCGCCCGGTAGGTGCCGCGCGGCAGCAGCCCGAGGACGGCCGGCACGAGCAGCGCGCCGCCCACCGCCGCCGGGAGCAGCGCGAGCCACCGCGCGCCCTGGACAGACGCGGCCTGACCGGCGTACTGGAGCAGCCCGGCGCCCAGCGAGATGCCGAGCGCGAGGCGGATCCGGCGGCGGTCGAAGGCCGGGGCGGGGGCGCCCGCCCCGGCGGGGCCGGCCGCCGTGCGGCGTATCGCGGGCAGGGCGAGCGCGAGCGGGAAGACGACCAGGACGGGGATGCCGACGAAGACCCAGCGCCAGCCGAGGTGCTCGGTGACCGTCCCGGACACGAGCGGACCCACCACGGAGGGCACGACCCAGCTCGCGGCGAACGCGGCCAGGATCGCGGGCTGGAGCCGCGCCGGGTAGGCGCGGCTGACGACGACGTACAGGGCGACGATCACGAGTCCGCCGCCGAGCCCCTGGACCGCCCGGCCGAGGATGAACAGCCACATCGCGTCCGCCGTGCCGGAGAGCAGCAGTCCGGCGGCGAAGGCGCTGATGCCGGTGGCGAGGGGGGCGAGGGGGCCGCTGCGGTCGGCCCACTGGCCGGACAGCACCATGGCGAAGAGGCTGGTGGTGAAGTAGGAGGAGAAGGCGAAGGCGTAGAGGGAGACGCCGTTCAGCTCGCGGGCGGCGACGGGCATGGCCGTGCCGACGGCGGTCGCCTCGAAGGCGATCAGCAGGACGACGGCGATGATGCCGATGCTGAGCGCGCGGTGGGCGCTGCCGAGAACACCGCTCCGGTCGGCGGCGGGTACGCCGGGGGTCCCGGCGGCTTCGGGCGCGACCTCGGCGTCGCGCGGTTCCAGGGCGGTCATTCGCTCAGGGTAAGGGGCGTACCGGCGCATGAACCCTGTCGTCGGGGCGGTCCGCGCTCGGCCTTTGGTCGTACGTCCGCCGCCCCGGGCCGGGACCGGCCGGCCCTACACCGGCAGCACGCACACCGGAACCGGCGCCGTCAGCACCGCGCCCGCCGGCGACAGCCGGCCCGTGCCCCGGTCCACGCGGAACACGGCGACCGTGCCGGACTTCTGGTTGGCGGCGAACAGCAGCGTGCCGGACGGGTCGAGCGTGATGTGCCGGGGGTACGAACCTCCGGACGGCGTGGCGGACAGCGGCCGCAGCGCCGCGCCGCCGCGTTCGACGGCGAAGGCGGCGATGCTGTCGTGGCCCCGGTTGGAGACGTACACGAACCGTCCGTCGGGCGAGACCAGCACCCCTGCCGGGTAGTTGCGCCCGGTGAGCCCGGTGCCGGGCGGGAGCGTCGGCTGGGGGGCGCCGGGGGTCAGGGTCCCGGCGCGCCGGTCGTAGCCGCACACGACCAGCGTGCTGTCCAGCTCGTTGACGACGTACGCGTGCCGGCCGGAAGGGTGGAAGGCGAGGTGTCTCGGCCCGGCGCCCGGCCTCATCGCGGCGCGTCCCCGCTCCTCCAGGCGGCCGGTGCGCGGGTCGAGCCGGTAGGTGTGGACGGAGTCCGTGCCCAGGTCGACGGCGACGACGTACCGTCCGCCGGGATCGGTGACCACCATGTGCGCGTGCGGGCCCTCCTGCCGCTCGGGATCGGGCCCGGACCCGGTGTGCTGTACGACGTCGGTGGCTTCGCCCAGCACGCCGCCGCGCCCGACGGGGTGCACGCAGACGCTGCCGCCGGTGTAGTTCGCGGTCAGCAGGAACCGCCCGCCGGGATGCACGGAGAGGTGGCAGGGGTCGGCGCCGCCGGTGGCGCGGGCGCGCCCCAGCACCTCGGGCGCCCCGGCCCCGACGCGCACGGCGGTGACGGCGCCCTGGGCGCGCTCGTCGACGGCGTAGAGGGTGCGGCGGTCGGGCGAGAGCGCGAGGAAGGAAGGGTTCTGCACGCCCGCGAGCACCCCGGTGGAGGCCAGCTCTCCACTGCGCGGCCGGTAGGAGGCGAGCCCGATGCCGGTGCCGCCGCCGGGCTGGGTGGTGTACGTACCGAGGTAGGCGCGACGCGTCGCCCGGGCGGCCTGCGCGCTGGCGGGCACCGCCAGTGCGGCGGCACCGGCACCGGCCAGCACACCGAACCGCCGCCGGGTCATGCCCGTGCCGGTGTCCGCGCCCGTCGCCGTACGCACGTCGCTCATGGAAGCCCTCACGCTCTCAGCTCGCCGGTCGTTCTTCGTCAGCCGCGCAGCGGTCGCGGTCGATGGTGTCCCGCACCACCGCGCGGAGGCAAGGCCCGCGCACACCCGTTCGCTCACCGCCCTCCGGCCGCGACGGCGCGCACGTCGGCGGCGCGCGGCAGGCGCCCGGTGAGCGCCTGCGCGGCGGTGGACCTGCCCGCGGCCCCGGCACCGGTGACCGGGGCGACGGCGGGACCGGGCGCTTCGTCCATGGACCGGCCCTGGTGTCAGGGCGTCCGGGCGCCACCGGGAAGGACGCGGCCCGCCCGGCCCGCCCGGCTACGGACCGGGAACGGCGACCGCCGCCTGGGGGCGGATCGGCAGGCGGTTGACCGGGCGGCCCGTGGCCGCCCGGACCGCCGAGGCGACCGCCGCCGGGGACGTGACCACCGGGACCGCGCTGACCGGCTTCGCGCCGAAGGGGGCGACCACGTCGCGCTCCTCCACCAGCTTGACGATGCGGATGTCCGGGGTGTCCAGGGACGTCGGGAGCGCGTAGTGGGTGAGGTCGGGGTGGCGGATCAGGCCCCGCGGGGTGCGGAGGTTCTCCGTCAGGGCCGCGCCCACGCCCTGCGTGACGCCCGCCTCGATGCGGGTGGCCAGCTGGGCCGGGTTGAGGATGCGGCCCACGTCCTGGGCCACCGCCATCTCCACCACCCGGACCGATCCCAGCTCGATGTCCACGTCCACGGTCGCGCGGATCGCGCAGAAGGCCAGCCCCACGAAGGCGTCGCCCTGGCCCGTGTCGTCGAGCGGTTCGGTGGGGTGGGGGCGGCACTGGGCCGTGGCCCAGAGCTCCTTGCCCTCCATCGCCTCCGCCACCGTGGTGGAGAGGACCCCGTCGTACGAGGTGATCTTGCCGTCGGCGATCTGCAGCAGCTCGGTCGACATGCCGAACTGGTGGGCCAGCGGCTGGAGGAGCTGCGTGCGGACCATCTTCGCCGCGCGTTCCACCGCCCCGCCCGACACCCACGTGTGGCGGCCGTGCGTCGCCGGGCCCGCCGGGGGCTGGTCCGTGTCGACCGACGCCACGTGGACCTCTTCGATGCCGAGGACCTCCTGGACGATCTGGCGGGCGAGCGTGGTGAAGCCCTGGCCGGTCTCGACCGCCGCGCAGATGACCGTGGCCACGCCGTCGTGGACCTTCACCGTCGCGGTGGAGACCTCGTCGGCGCCCTCCGCGCCCAGCATGTGCACCATGCCGACCGCGTAGCCGACCCCGCGGCGTACGGCGGCGGGGTCCCCCGCGCCCTCCGGGCCGCCCGGCAGCAGCCACTCGTCCTGGGGGGTGTCCTTGGGCAGCGTCGGCAGCGGGCAGTCCCGTACGGCGCGCAGGAGTTCGGCCACGGGGGCCGGGCAGGTCACCGTCTGGCCGGTGGGCAGCAGGTCGCCGGTGGCCAGCACGTTGCGCAGGCGCAGTTCCGCCGGGTCGATGCCCAGCTTCGCCGCGAGCTTGTCCATCTGGCCCTCGTACGCCGCGCACACCTGGAGGGCGCCCTCGCCGCGGACGTGGCCGGACGGGGGGTTGTTCGTGCGGACCGCCCAGCCCTCGATGAAGGCGTGCGGCACGACGTACGGGCCGCAGGCGAAGGCCACTGCCGCCGCGAGGGACTCGGAGGAGGCGTCGGCGTACGCGCCCGCGTCCAGGAGGATCTGGGCCTCCACCTTGACCAGGCGGCCCTCGGCGTCCGCGTGGTGGCGGTAGCGCAGGAGGGTCGGGTGGCGGTGGGCGTGGCCGAGGAAGGACTCCTCGCGGGTGGCGGCCAGCTTGACCGGGCAGCCGGTCTTGAGGGCGAGGAGGCCCAGCGGGATCTGGAAGCTGCCGTCCTCGCGGTCGCCGGTGGCGCCCGGGACGCCCGTGACGACGACCTTCACGCGCTCCTGCTCCAGGCCGAAGCAGGCGGCGGCGCGGTCGCGGTCGGTGTGCGGGTCGGTGGACGCCGTGTAGATCTCCACGCCGCCGTCGGGGCGCGGGACGGCCAGTCCGGCCTCGGCCCCGATGGGCGCCGGGTCCTGGCGGCCGATGCGGTACAGGCCCTCCACGATCACCTCGCCCGTGACCTCCGGGTCGCCGAAGCTGAGGGGGATGTGGCGGATGAGGTTGCCGTCGGGGTGGAGGGGGTCCGCCGCGAAGGCCTGTTCCGGGTCGGTGACCGGTTCGAGGAGCTCGTACTCGACCGCGATGGCCGCGGCGGCCAGACGGGCCGTGTCGGGGTGGTCGGCGGCCACCGCGGCGATCGCCTCGCCGTGGTGGCGGACGAGGCCGGAGGCGAAGACGGGGCGGTCGGCGACGCTGCGGCCGTGCGCGGAGTCGCCCGGCACGTCCTCGTGGGTGACCACGGCCCGTACGCCGGGCATCTCGGACGCGGCGGAGGTGTCGACCGAGACGATCCGGGCGTGGGCGTGCGGCGAGCGCAGCACCGCGGCCCAGAGCAGGCCCTCGGCCCACAGGTCGGACGCGTACGGGAACGTGCCCTCCGTCTTCGCGCGCGCGTCGGCCGGTGGAAGGGAAGCGCCGATGCCGTGGGTGGGCGGCTCGGGCCGGGTGCCGTCGACCGCCGGTGCGCCGGTCGCGGTGGCCGCGTCGTTGCTCACGCCATGCCTCCGTCGTGCGGGTGCTCGTGCGGGTGGGGCTGCTGGACACTGCCCGCGCCGGGGGGCGCCTGGTGCGGGATGCGGGCTTCCTCGGCCGCGGCGGTCGCCTCGCGCTCGGCGACGACCTCGCGTACGGCTTCGAGCACGCCCCGGTAGCCCGAGCAGCGGCAGAGGTTGCCGCAGAGTGCCTGGCGGGTCTCCAGCTCGGTGGGGGCGTGGTTGCCTTCGAGCAGGTCGTGGACGGTCATGGCCATGCCGGGTACGCAGAAACCGCACTGGACCGCGCCGCAGTTGGCGAGGGCCCGCTGGACGTCGGACGGCCGGCCGTCGGCGGCCAGGCCCTCGACCGTACGGACCTCGCTGCCGGCGGTGGTGGCGGCGGGGACGAGGCAGGAGGCGACGAGGCGGCCGTCGACCTGTACGGCGCAGGCGCCGCACTCGCCCTGGGAGCAGCCGTCCTTGGCGCCGGCGAGGCCGAGGCGCTCGCGCAGGACGTACAGGAGGGACTCGCCGATCCAGGCGTCGGTGACGGGGCGGTCCGCGCCGTTCACGTGCAGGACGTAGGAGGCGTGGGGGTGCTCGCTGTGGACGTCTTCCGGGGGGGCGTCGGGCGGGGCTGCGGTGCCGGGGCCGTGCGGGTCCGCGGAGGCGTGCGGGTCGGTGCCGGGGCCGGCGGAGGCGTCCGGGGCGTCGGGGCCGCCGCCGCCACGGGGCGTCTCCTCGGGCGCCGGATGTTCCGGTGCCGGGATTTCTTCGGGGTGGCCGTGTCCGGCGCCCTGCGGGGAGCGCTCCGGCGCGTCCTCTTCCGCCCCCGCGGGTTCCGCGGCGGCGCCGGTCGCGTCCTCCTGCGGCGGGTGGGGCTCGAAATCGTGCATCGGCCCGGGGGCCGCCCACGGGGCGGGGGCCCCGCCCGGGAGCGTCGGTCCGGCGTCGGCCGTGTCCGCCCAGGGGGCCGGCGCCCCGCCCGGCAGGGTGGCCGAAGGGTGCGCGCCGCCCCACTGGGACGCCAGCGCCGACATCGTGAACTCGCCCGACTCGTCCGGGAGCTCGCCGCCGGCCACCGGGACCGTCCACTGGCCGGTGAGTTCGGACGCGACCGGGGGCGTGGGCGCCGGGGCCGTGTCGAAGTTCCACCGGCCCGTGGCCCCCGGGTCGTGCGCGGGCACGCCCGTGCCCTCCGGCTCCGGCCACCGCATCTCGCCCGGCACCGACGGCGCGGCCCACGTGCCGGCCGCTCCCGGGTCGGCCGCCCCCGCGGCCTGCGGGGTGATGTGAGGCGGTACGTAGTCGTGTCCGGGCGCCGCCAGCGGGTCGCCGAAGTCCGGCATGCCCTCGGGCAGCTGCACGAACGCCGTGGCGTCCGCGTCGTACTCGCCGCCCTGCGGGGTCGGCTGCCAGGTGCCGGGGTGCGGAGGTCCCTGCGTCCCCGGGTTCTCGTTCTCGCTCACGACAGTGCCCTCCCCAGCGCTCGTCGGGCCAACGCGGCGACCGTGCGCCGCAGGTGCAGTACGGCGGGCGGCAGTGCGGCCGGTTCCGTCCCGTCCGCCGGCGGAGCCGGGTCCGGGATGCAGGCGGCCGCGACGTACTCGCCGAACGCGGCGCACGCCTCCGGCGCCAGCTTGCGGTCCGCGTCCCACTCGATCAGCGAGGCGATCCAGGCCTCCGCCTCCAGGGGCCGCAGCGGCATCGGCGCGATGGCGCCCACCGCGCACCGCACCTCGCGCCGCGCCGGGTCGAGGACCAGGGCGACGGACGCGGTCGCGCGGCCGGGGCCGGTGCGGCCGGTGGCCTTGAAGAAGACCTGCGGGGCGTGCAGCAACGGTACGCGCACGAAGCCGATCAGCTCGCCCGCGCCCAGCATGTCGCGGCCGGCGAGGAGGTGGGAGACGGGGGTCTCGCGGCGTGCGCCGCCCGGCCCCGCGATCACCAGCGTCGCTTCCATCGCGGCCAGCACGGGCAGGGTGTCGCCGGTGGGCGCGGCGGTGACGATGTTGCCGCCGAGCGTTCCCGCGTTGCGGATCTGAGGCGGTCCCGCGGCGCGCGCGGCCGCGGCGAGCGCCGGGATGAGGGCCGCGAAGTCCGGCCGCCCCATCCGGGCGTGCGTGAGACCGGCGCCGAGCAGCGCGTTCCCGTCCTGGTACTGCCAGCCCCGGATCTCGCTGATCCGGCCGAGCCCGACCAGGGCCGCGGGCCGCAGCTGCCCGGAGTTCACGGATGCCATCAGGTCCGTACCGCCCGCGACGGGCACGGCGGCAGGCATGGCGGTGAGTGCCGCCACGGCCTCGTCGAGCGAGGCCGGGAGCGTCACGGACTGCGCCGCCCGCGGTGCGTGCGTGGTCAACCCAGCTGCCCCTTCCCGGTGTCCCGGCTGTCCCGTCTGTTGCGCCGTACGGTACGTGCTCACAGCCCGGACGAGGCAACTCTGGCACATCCCGCGAACCGTCCGACGCGAGGGTCCACTAGGAACCCCTCCTCCCCGACCAGGGCATTCGCCCGCTTTCGTACTCCATTGGCGGTGAGTGCGAATTGCCACTCTTCAGCGACTCTCATGCGACTTACGACGTATGCCGAGCCGGGACCCCAACGGTCCCAGGCCCGGCACAGTGCGGCACTCCTCTTGCCTCGCGGCTCACACGTTTGGGGGCGTCCCCTCGATCGGACGTCCGAGAGCGGCGCTGTCGCCGCCGGGGGCCGGGCGCTTCTGCCAGGGCAACGGGCCGCCCGGTGGCCGGTAATCGACCCCCAGTGCGTCAAGCCGCCGGTAGTGCGCGGTCATCCGCGCCTCGAAACCGGCGAAGTCGCGCTCGGCTGGCGCCGGCAGGTCCGACCAGGCGACTTCGGCGAACGCGGCCAGGCGGGGGAACGTCTGGTAGTCGACGCGGCTCTGGTTCTCCATCACCTCGGTCCAGACGTTGGCCTGGGTGCCCAGGACGTGCCGTGCCTCTTCGGGTGCGAGTTCGGACGGTACGGGTTCGAAGCGGTAGACGTCCTCCAGCGTGCGCACGTAACCGATGGGCATCGGTTCGTCCGGGCCGCCGTGCTGGCGGTGGTCCAGGTACACCTGCTGCTCGGGGCACATGACGACGTCGTGGCCGGCCCGGGCGGCGGCGATCCCGCCCGCGTAGCCGCGCCAGGAGGAGACGGCGGCTCCCGGCGCGAGGCCGCCTTCGAGGATCTCGTCCCAGCCGATGAGGCGGCGGCCGCGGGCGGTGAGCCAGGTGTCGAAGTGGCGGACGAACCAGGACTGGAGTCCGTCCTCGTCGGCCAGGCCGAGTTCCTTGATGCGGGCCTGGGCGGCCGGGGACTGCCTCCACTGGTCCTTCAGCGCCTCGTCGCCGCCCACGTGGACGAAGGCGGAGGGGAAGAGTTCGAGGACTTCCTCGAACACGCCCTCGAAGAAGCGGAGGGTGTTGTCGGTGGGGGCGAGTACGTTCGGGTTGATGCCCCAGGTGTCCCAGACGGAGAGGGGGGTGTCGATGACGTCCGTGTTGCCGAGTTCCGGATATGCGGCGATGGCCGCCTGCGAATGGCCCGGAATGTCGATCTCGGGGACGACGGTGATATGCCGCTGCGCCGCGTACGCGACGATCTCGCGGATGTCGTCCTGCGTGTAGTAACCGCCGTGCGGTGTCTCCGTCCACAGGCCGGAGGCCCGGTGGCCGTATGTGGTGCGCGGCCGCCACGCGCCGGTCTCCGTCAGTTTCGGATGGCGCTTGATCTCGATGCGCCAGCCCTGGTCGTCGGTGAGGTGGAAGTGGAAGACGTTGAGCTTGTGCGCGGCGAGCAGGTCCAGGTAGCGCAGTACGCCGTCCTTGGGCATGAAGTGGCGTGCCACGTCGAGCATCAGGCCGCGCCAGGCGAAGCGCGGCCTGTCCTCGATGGCCACCATCGGTACGGACCACTGGCGGGCCGGGTCGACGGGCGCGCGCCGGAAGGCGTCCGGGCCGAGCAGCTGACGCAGTGTCTGGGCGCCCCAGAAGACGCCCGCCGGGCCGCCGCCCTCGATGAGGACGAGGTAGCCGTCGACGACCAGGCGGTAGCCCTCCGGGCCGAGTTCCTGTCCGGTCTCGGGGTCGATCCGCAGCTCGATGCGGTTGCCGTCGCGGCCGGCGTCGGTGCCGTCCGCCAGCGGCAGCCCGGTGGCGGCGCCCACCGTGGCGCGCAGCCAGTGGGCGACGCCCTCGGTGCCGGGGTGGGCGAACAGGGCGGTGTCACGGCCGAGGGGGTAGTGGCCCTGGGCGGGGGGTGCCCAGGCGGCGGCTCCGGGAGCCGGTACCAGATCGAGCATGGCGTCAGTCCTTAACCGCTCCGCCCAGTCCCGAGACCAGGCGTCGCTGTACGAGTACGAAGAAGACGAGCACCGGGACGGTCATCACCGTCGAGGCTGCCATGATCCCTCCCCAGTCGTTCTCCTCCGGTTTGAAGAAGACCAGCAATGCCATCGGAAGTGTCGACTGCGAGGTGTCACTGATGATGAAGGACTTGGCGAAGAGGAAGTCGTTCCAGGTCGAGATGAAGGAGAAGACGCTGGTCGCGACGAGCCCGGGGAAAACCAGCGGGAAAAGGATCTGCCACAGGAAACGGGAGCGGCTCGCGCCGTCGATGTACGCCGCCTCTTCCAGCGCCTCGGGAACGGCCTTCACGAATCCGCGCAGCATCCACACCGCGAAGGGCAGCGAGAAGGCGATGTGCGGCAGGATCAGCGAGCCGAGCGTGTTGAGCTGGCCGAAGTCCCTCATCAGGAAGAAGAGAGGGATCGTCAGTGCTTCGATCGGCACCATCTGGGCGACCAGGAACATGATCAGGAGGGTGGTGCGGAACTTGAAGCGGAAGCGGGTGACCGCTGTCGCCGCGAGAAAGGCGATCAGCGCGGAGGCGATCACGACCACCGACGCGACCAGCAGGCTGTTGAGGAAATAGCGGCCGAATTCCTGCTGTTCGAAGACGCGCCGGAACGAGTCGAGTGAGGGAGAGAGCGTCCACGGTCTGGCCTCCGTCGACTGGATCTCGCCCGCCGGTTTGAAGGCGGAAAGCACCATCCAGTAGAGGGGGAAGGCGACGGCCAGCGCGATCAGCAGCGCGGACGCCTCTGCGGCGAGGCGCCAGGGGCGGCGTACGAGACTCACAGTTCTTCTCCCTGACGTCGCAGCAGCCGCAGGTACACGAGCGTGACCGCGAGCAGGATCAGCAGCATGACGACGCCGATCGCCGAGCCCAGGCTGTACTGCGAGGACGCGAAGGCCTTCTGGTAGGCGTAGACGTTGAGGACGAGGTTCTGGCCGGCGATGCCGCCGCCGTTGGTCATGACGTAGATCTGGGTGAAGATCTTGAAGTCCCAGATCACCGACTGGATGGTGACGACCACCAGGATCGGCCGCAGCATCGGCGCCATGACCGACCGCCAGATCCGCCACTGCGAGGCCCCGTCGAGGGACGCCGCCTCCAGTACCTCTGCCGGGATCGCCCGGATGCCCGCGTAGACGGTCACCATCACGAACGGGAACGAGCACCAGACCACTTCGAGGAGTACGAGCGCGAAGGCGCTGTAGCGTCCGTACGTCCACGAGTGGTCGCCGAGCCCCAGCACCTTGTTGACGGGCCCGAAGTCCGGGTCGAAGAGAAACACCCAGACGGTGGACCCGGTGATCGCCGGGGTCGCCCACGCACCGAGCGCGGCCATCATCAGCGCGAGGCGCGGCACGGCCCGTACGCGCGTCAGCAGCACGGCCAGCGCGCAGCCGAGGGAGAGCGTCGCGAGGACGCAGGCGGCCGCGAAGACGACGGTCGCGAGGAGCACCTGCCAGAACTGCGGGTCGCCGAAGAGCGTGGTGTAGTTCCCCAGGCCCTTGAAGGAGGTCGGCTCACCGCCGCTGACCTGCGCCTGCGTGTACTCCAGGAAGGAGATCAGGCCGAGCTGGTAGATCGGGTAGACGAGCAGGCCGCCCAGGACGACCAGAGCAGGCGCGAGGTAGAGCCACGGCGTCCATCCGCTGCCGCGTCGTGCGATCGCGCTCATACCGCTCAACCCGCCGCTCCGAACGCGTCGTTCATCTTCTTCGCCGCGTCGCCGGAGGCCGCCGCCACGTCCTTGCGGCCGCTGACGATCTCCTGGAACATCGTCGGCAGGACCAGCGAGGAGTCGATCTGCGCCCAGCCCGGCGATGCCGGGGCCGCCTTGGCGCCCGCCGCGAGCGTCTCGATGAAGGGCTCGACGAACGGCTCCTTCTTCGCCGCCGTCTCGCGCACGTCGGTGTACGTCGGCAGGAAGCCCATCGCGTCGAAGAGCTCGCCCTGCGCCTTCTTCCCGGCCAGCTGCTTCATCAGGTCGACGGCGAGCGTGCGGTGCGAACTGCTCTTCAGTACGCCGAGGTTGTTGCCGCCCGCGAACGCCGGCGCGATCTCGCCCGCCTTCACGCCGGGCAGCGGCACCACCGCGTACTTGCCCTTCACCTTGCCCGCCTCGACGGCGGCGTGGCTGAAGTCGCCGCCGATCGCCATGCCCGCCTTGCCGGACGCGAAGGCGGTGACGGTGTCGTTGCCGCCCATCTCGGCGCACTTGGCGGCCGGGCAGTTGTCGGGGCCGAAGAGGGAGGTGTACGCCTTGATGCCCTTCCGGGCCGCGGGGCTGTCGATGGCGGAGGTGTACGTTCCGCCGCTCTCCTCGGCGAGTTCGCCGCCGTTGGCCCAGATGAAGGGCATCGCGCCGTACGTGTAGGCGCCGCCGACCGCGAGCCCGTACAGCTCCGGCTTCTCCTTGCGGATCTTCCGTGCGGCAGTGACGAGTTCGGCCTGCGACTTCGGCGGCTTCAGGCCCAGTTCCTCGAAGACGTCGGTGCGGTAGTACAGCGCGCGTACGCCGACGAAGAACGGGGCGCCGTACACCTTTCCGCCGACCGACACCGACTGCTTGGCGGCCGGGTCGGTGTCCTTGGCCTCGGCCCAGGCGCCGAACTCCTCGGTGATGTCGGCGAGTCCGCCGTCCTTGACGTAGCCGGCGGTGTCGGTGTTGCCGTACTCGATGAGGTCGGGGGCGCTCTCCGGGTCGTTGAAGGCGGCCTTGATCTTCTGGGCGCGGGTCTCGACCGGTATGTACTCGATCTCGACCTCGGCGTCCTTGTGCTGCGCGCGGAAGGCGTCGACGGCCCGGTCGACGACCTTCTGCTTGGGCGCGTTGCCGACCTCCTGGAAGAGCCAGACACGCAGCGTGCCGCTCTTCTCGTCCTTCTTCGCGCTGTTGTCGGAGGTCTGCGGGGCGCAGGCGGTGGCGGTCAGGCCGGCCAGCACGAGTGCGGCTGCCGGCGCGGCGATTCGGGCGGAGAACTTCATCCGGGACTCCTGTGAGTCGGCATTGCAACATGCGCAACGTCGGTTTCGCACTGCACAACAGGCAGGAGGCTAAAGGGAGCCCCACAGGGCCGACAAGAGGTCTGAACCACTTGGGCGCCGTCTCCACCACCTTGTGACCGGCGCGAGCACTCCGTGCAACGCGGACGGCCCCCGCGGCGCGCCGGTGCGCACCACGGGGGCCGTTCCCTTGCTCTTGTTCTACGGCTGCCGCGTACTACTTCTTTCCGCTGTTGTCCTTGCCGCCCTTGTCCTTGCCGCCGCCCGCGCCGAGATCCTCGAAGATCTCCTTGCACATGGGGCAGACCGGATACTTCTTCGGGTCACGGCCCGGGACCCAGACCTTGCCGCAGAGCGCCACGACGGGCGTACCGTCGAGTGCGCTCGCCATGATCTTGTCCTTCTGGACGTAATGGGCGTACCGCTCGTGGTCTCCATCGCCGCGCGAGGTCTGCGGCGTCGGCTCGACGAGGGTCCCCGTACCTGCCCCGCGCTCGGGCTCGGGCTCAAGAGTGCTCATGGCGTCCAAGGGTACCCACGCGCGCGGGTTCCCGGGAGCTTCGGCGGGCCGCCGGGGCCGGGCGGGTCAGTTGAGCGAGGGGTCGTCCGGGTACGTCGCGATCATCGCGAGCCTGCTGCGCTGTCTGCGCAGTACGGCCCGCCAGAGGCCCTCCGGCTCCGGCGACGACACGTCGCCGGGCTCCGACTCCACGACGTACCAGGCCCCGGCCCCGAGCTCCTCCTCCAGCTGCCCGGGGCCCCACCCCGAGTAGCCGGCGAAGATGCGCAGCGAGCCGAGCGCCGCCGCCAGGAGTTCCGGCGGGGCCTCCAGGTCGACCAGTCCGATCGCGCCGTGCACCCGCCGCCAGCCGAGCGGGCCCTCGTCGCCGGGGATCACCGCGACGCCGAGCGCGGAGTCGAGGGAGACCGGACCGCCCTGGAAGACGACGCCCGGTTCGCCCGCCAGGGGCGCCCAGGGCAGCAGGATGTCACCGACGCCCACCGGCGTCGGGCGGTTGAGGACCACGCCGAGCGAGCCCTCCTCGTCGTGGTCGAGGAGGAGCACCACCGCGCGGTCGAAATTCGGGTCCGCCAGGGCCGGGCTGGCCACCAGCAGCCGCCCTGTGAGAGAGGACACCTCCGTCATGGCAGACATGATCCCGCACATCGGCCCTCCGGGGGGAGCGGACGGCACTGCGCACACGTGCGCAGCTCAGGGCGTACGGCGGCAGCGGGAGCGCGCACCGGCGGAACGTCACCCTCCGCAGAGACCGCTGTGCGGAGCGTGTTGTGTCTGATTCATGACATGCAAGCACCCCCCTTGGCCTTATGGCACAGGGGTAGTCGCCCCTTACTCTTTTCTCTGGCCACCTGTCCGACAACACCGGAACGCGAGATCCATGACCGGCACTGAAGATGTACTGCTCGTCCACGGCGGCACCCCGCTCGAGGGCGAGATCCGCGTCCGCGGCGCGAAGAACCTGGTGCCGAAGGCGATGGTCGCCGCGCTCCTCGGCAGCGGTCCGAGCCGACTGCGCAACGTGCCCGACATCCGCGACGTGCGTGTCGTACGCGGACTGCTCCAGCTGCACGGCGTGACGGTCCGCCCCGGCGAGGAACCGGGCGAGCTGATCCTCGACCCGTCCCACGTCGAGTCCGCCAACGTTGCCGACATCGACGCGCACGCGGGATCCTCGCGCATCCCGATCCTCTTCTGCGGCCCGCTGCTGCACCGGCTCGGCCACGCCTTCATCCCGGGCCTGGGCGGCTGCGACATCGGCGGCCGGCCGATCGACTTCCACTTCGAGGTGCTCCGCCAGTTCGGCGCGACGATCGAGAAGCGGGCGGACGGCCAGTACCTGGAGGCCCCGCAGCGGCTGCGCGGCTGCAAGATCCGGCTGCCGTACCCGTCGGTCGGCTCGACGGAGCAGGTGCTGCTGACGGCCGTGCTGGCCGAGGGCGTCACCGAGCTGTCGAACGCCGCCGTGGAGCCGGAGATCGAGGACCTCATCTGCGTCCTGCAGAAGATGGGCGCGATCATCTCCATGGACACCGACCGGACCATCCGGATCACCGGTGTCGACTCGCTCGGCGGCTACACCCACCGCGCGCTCCCGGACCGCCTGGAGGCGGCCTCCTGGGCGTCCGCGGCGCTCGCCACCGAGGGCAACATCTACGTGCGCGGCGCGCAGCAGCGCTCGATGATGACCTTCCTCAACACGTACCGGAAGGTCGGCGGCGCGTTCGAGATCGACGACGAGGGCATCCGCTTCTGGCACCCGGGCGGCCCGCTCAACGCGATCGCCCTGGAGACCGACGTGCACCCCGGCTTCCAGACCGACTGGCAGCAGCCGCTGGTCGTCGCCCTGACGCAGGCGTCGGGCCTGTCCATCGTCCACGAGACGGTGTACGAGTCGCGCCTGGGCTTCACGTCTGCGCTGAACCAGATGGGCGCGCACATCCAGCTCTACCGCGAGTGCCTGGGCGGTTCGGACTGCCGCTTCGGCCAGCGCAACTTCCTGCACTCGGCGGTCGTCAGCGGCCCGACGAAGCTCCAGGGCGCGGATCTGGTCATCCCCGACCTGCGCGGCGGCTTCTCGTACCTGATCGCGGCCCTCGCGGCCCAGGGCACGTCCCGGGTCCACGGCATCGACCTGATCAACCGCGGCTACGAGAACTTCATGGACAAGCTCGTCGAGCTCGGCGCGAAGGTCGAGCTGCCGGGCGGCGCGCTCGTCTGAGGATTTGCCGAAAGTTTGCGTCACGCCGAAGGGGCGGCCACCCGGATCCGTCGAGATCTACGGCGGGACACTCATCAACACCTGGCTCGACAGGGACCTGTGCATCGCCGGACGCCTGACGCTGCGCGACGCCTC
>NZ_JBSFUB010000036.1:0-6728 GCF_053591575.1 Streptomyces altiplanensis
GTCAGCTCGGGCAGTTCGAGGTCGTCCCGCCCGTGCTCGCCGATCTTCTCCAGGCGGCGTACGACGTCGTACCCGAGGTAGCCGACCATGCCGCCCCGCACAGAACGGTCTGTGCGGGGCGAAGTGCGTGAGTACGGTGGCTGTCGCGGCAGCTAAGGAAGCTGTATGTCGAGCGCCGAGCGGCCCTCCTTCTCCAGCCGGCGCCGCGCCCACTCCAGGGTCTCCGGAGTCACGTCGCGTCCCGAGGAAAGCACCAGGTCCTCGGGCGTGACGTCGTCGGTGGCGCCGGTGTGCAGCAGCCTGTCAGGAGTCGCCTCCGCCGGGTTCAGCTTCGAAACGGATTCCTCGCTCATACCGCCTCCTTGTTTCATCGGTCGATCGGCATTCTGGTTCCCGCGTACCGGGACCGCATGCGGTGAACATCCCTCGTCCCTGTGCCCCCTGTGCCGTTCTTCCGTTCCGGATGCGAGGGGCGCCCGCCTGCGGGAGCGTGGGCATCATGGGCAGCACCATCGGGCCGGACAAGGCACGGAGTGGAACACATGAGCGAAGACAACGTGATTCCTCCCGAGGACGACGGCGTCCTGGACGCGCAGGACACCCTCGAGAGCGACGACCTGGAGTACGACCCGCTCGACGCGGGCATAGCGCCCCCCGAGCACTGGTCGCCCGCGGAGTTCTTCGGCAACACCGCGGAAGAGGCACGCCGGGGCGAGTCGCTGGACCAGCTTCTCTCCGAGGAGGAACCGGACATCGATCCGGACGCTCCGGAGGAGGACGACGAGGACGACGAGCTCAAGGGCCTGGACAACGAGCTCGAAGTGCTCGACGAGGAACTGGAAGACATGTGACCCTCGGCTAGCCGGGCGACTGGCCCTGACCGGCCGGACCGCCCCGGCCGTCATGCCCGCCGTTCCCGTCCTGCCCGCCCTGCCCGCCCTCCCCCTCCTGTCCTCCCTGCCCGTACCGCCGCTCGAACTGCGCGATCCGTCCCTCCGTGTCCACCGTCCGGGCCCTGCCGGTGTAGAACGGGTGGCTCTCCGAGGAGATCTCGACATCGACGACGGGGTACGTGTTGCCGTCGTCCCACTCGATGGTGTTCTCACTGGTGGCCGTCGACCGGGTGAGGAACGCGTATCCCGCGGCCCGGTCCCTGAAGACCACCTCGTGGTAGGAGATGCTGGCATCCGGCTTCACATTGGCTCCTCGCCTCGTTGTACGGGCGTACGCGCCGTACGGGCCTTCTCAGGCTAAGCCGGACCGCGCCCGTCGGCATCCGTCGCCGTCACGCCCCTGAAGGTCGCGCGGTAGGCGCTCGGCGAGACGCCCAACGCGGCATGCAGGTGCTGGCGCAGCGACACCGCAGTGCCGAAGCCGACCGCCGCCGCCACCCGGTCGACCGGCAGGTCCGTCTCCTCCAGCAGGTGGCGGGCGCGGTCGACGCGCTGTCCGGTGAGCCACTGGAGTGGTGTCTGCCCGGCCTCCTCGCAGAAGCGGCGGGAGAAGGTGCGGGTGCTCATCGCGGCGCGGTCGGCGAGCTCGCGCAGGGTGACGGGGCGGTCCAGATGCGCCAGCGCCCAGGTGCGGGCGGGCTCCGTGGAAGAACGGTGCGCGGCGGTGACGGGGCGCGGGATGTACTGCGCCTGGCCGCCGTCGCGGTGCGGCGGGACGACCGTGCCGCGGGCCACCTCGTTGGCCACCCGTGAGCCGTGGTCGGCGCGGATCATGTGCAGGCACAGGTCGACGCCGGAGGCGACGCCGGCGGCCGTGAGCACGCCGCCCTCGTCGGTGTAGAGCACGCCGGGGTCGACGCGCACGTCCGGGTGAAGCCGCTGGAGGTCGGCGGCGGAGCGCCAGTGCGTCGTGGCCCGCTTGCCGTCGAGCAGTCCGGCCGCCGCGAGGACGAAGGAACCGGTGCAGATGGAGGCGATGCGCGCGCCGGGGCGGATCCGGGCGATCGCCTCCGCCAGCCCGGGCGGCAGGTGGGGGGCGGCGCGGGGCGTGTAGTCCTCGTCGGAGGCCGGGACGATCACGGTGTCGGCCTCGGCGAGGATGTCCGTACCGTGCGCGACGCGGACGGTGACGTCGGCGTCCGTGCGGACGTCACCGGGCTCCGGTGTGCAGGTCAGGACCTCGTAGAGAGGCTCGCCGCCGGACGAGACGGCCTGTCCGAACAGCCGGTGGACGATGCCCAGCTCCATGGTGAGCAGCCCGTCGCGCACCAGGACGGCGACACGGTGCGGATTTCCTGAACTCCGGAAGGTCGGCATGGCGAGATTCTTTCATACCATGGCGATCTCGCCACTGTTGCGGGCCGGACCAGTGACGCAGGGTCGGACGCATGGTCGAGATCCGATTCACGAGGAGTCCGCACGAACGTCCGCCGGTACGGGCACGGGTGCACCGGGCCTGGCTGGTCGCCGCCGTCGCCGCCGTCGCGATCGTCGCGGCCGGGGCCTTCACCACCATGGCGGGGCTGCTCGTCGGCCCGCTCCACCGGGAGTTCGGCTGGTCACGCTCCACGATCGGGCTCGGCGCGTCCGTGAACATGGTGCTGTACGGCCTGACCGCGCCGTTCTCGGCCGCCCTGATGGACCGCTTCGGGATGCGCCGGGTCGTGGGCGGCGCCCTGGCGGCCGTCGCGGCGGGCGCGCTGTGCACCACGGCGATGACCGAGCCCTGGCAGTTCGTGCTCTCCTGGGGCGTCCTCGTCGGTACGGGCTGCGGATCGATGGCGATGGCGTTCGCCGCGACCGTGACCGACCGCTGGTTCGCACGCCGCCGGGGGCTGGTCACCGGCGTGCTCACCGCGGCAGGCGTGTTCGGGCAGTTCGCGTTCCTGCCGCTGCTGTCCTGGACCGTCGAGCGGTACGCCTGGCGCGCCGCCGCCGTGACGCTCGCCGTGGTGGTCCTGGTGGCCCTGCCGCTCGTACTCCTGCTGCTGCGCGATGGTCCGAAGGATGTCGGACTACGGCCGTACGGAGCCGCGGAGCACACCGCGAGTGCTTCCCGGGAACGGCCCGCGCCCGTTCCCGGGGCGGCGCGGCGGACCGTTCGTGTGCTCGCGCGGTCCGCGCGCACCGGTCCCTTCTGGCTGCTCGCGGGAACGTTCGCGATCTGCGGCGCGTCGACGAACGGCGTCATGTGGACGCACTTCACCCCGGCGGCGCACGACCACGGAATGCCCGCCACGGCCGCCTCGTCGCTGCTCGCGGCGATCGGCGTCTTCAACGTCGCGGGAACCGTCGCGTCGGGCTGGCTGACCGACCGTCTGGACCCGCGGCGCCTGCTCGCCGCGTACTACGCACTGCGCGGCCTCACCCTGCTCGTCCTGCCCCTGCTGCTCACGGCGGAGATCGGGGCGCCCCTGGTCGCGTTCGTCGTCCTCTTCGGACTGCTCGACGTCGCCACGGTGCCGCCGACGCTCGCGCTGTGCCGGGAGCTGTACGGCGAGGACAGCGCGATCGTGTTCGGCTGGACCGGGGCGGCGCACCAACTGGGCGCGGGACTGGCCGCGTTCACGGGCGGCGTGGCCCGGGACGCGTTCGGTTCGTACGATCCGCTGTGGCTGGGCACCGGCGCGCTGTGCGGGGCGGGCGCGCTGCTGGCGCTGCTGGTCGCGCGGACACGGACGGCGTGAGGATCCGGTTGCCTACCCCGCCCTCGGGGCTCGTAAGCCGCAGCGGCCAGAATTCAGGCAAAAGCCTTACCAGGTAAGGAAACTGACCGTAATGGGCCTGTACGGTGCCCCGCATGGACGGGGTCCGGGGCGCATGCTCCTTCGGGGAAGAACTACGGCGTCTGCGGAGCGAGCGCGGTATCTCGCTCACGGCGCTGGCCCGGTCGATCCACTACAGCAAGGGTTATCTGAGCAAGATCGAGAACGGTGGCAAGCCGCCGACACCCGATGTGGCCAGGCGCTGCGACGAGGCACTGGACGCGGGCGGCCGCCTGGTGCGGCTGGCGGCCGGCGTACCGTCCGCACGGCGGCCGACGGCGCCGCCGCTGCCCGGGCCGGCCGACGCCGTGTGCCCCTACCGGGGTCTCGCGGCCTTCGGACCCGAGCACGCGCAGTGGTTCTTCGGACGGGAGCGGGCGACGGCCGAGCTGGTCGGGCGGCTCGCCGAACGGGCCGGCAGCGGGCCGCTCGCCGTGGTCGCGTCCTCGGGGGCGGGGAAGTCGTCGCTGCTGCGGGCCGGCCTGGTGCCGGCGCTGCGGCGCGGCGCGCTGCCGGTCGAGGGGTCGAGCGGCTGGCCGGTGGTGGTGTGCACGCCGACCGCGCATCCGCTCAAGGAGCTGCTGCGGTGCGTGGCCGGGGCGCTGGGGGCGGAACCCGGGGTCGGCCCCCAGGCGCTGCGGGCGCGGCCCCGGCAGCTCGCCGACGCCGTACGGCCCCTGCTGGCGGCGGGGCCGGGACGGCTGGTGCTGCTGGTGGACCAGTTCGAGGAGACGTTCACGCTGTGCGCGGACGAGGCGGAGCGGCGCGCCTTCGTCTCGGCGCTCTGCGCTCTCGCCACCCCCGCCGAGGGGGACACCGGCCGGCCGCCGGGCGTCGTGGTGCTGGGTGTACGGGCCGACTTCAGCGGCCGGTGCCTCGACCACCCGGAGCTGGCGGCCGTCTTCTCGCACGGCCTGTTCGCACTCGGCCCGATGACCGGCGCCGAACTGCGCGAGTCCATCACGCGGCCGGCCGAGCGCGCGGGGCTGTCCCTGGAGCCGGGCCTGGTCGGGCTGTTGCTGCGCGACGTGGGGGCCGGGGGCACCGGCCGGGGCGGCCAGGACGATCTCGCGCCCGCGTCCCCCGGCGCGCTGCCCCTGCTCGCCCACGCGCTGCTGGTCACCTGGCAGCAGCGTACGGACCGCACACTGACCGTCGCGGGATACGAGACGACGGGCGGCATCCACGGGGCGGTCGCGCGGACGGCCGAAGACGTGTTCACCCGGCTGCTCCCCGCCGAGCAGGAGATGGCGCGGCGGGTGCTCGTGCGGCTGGTCCAGGTCGGCGCCGGGGACGGCGGTTCCGCCGGGGGCGGGGACGGCGACGCGGTGACCCGGCGCAGGGGGAGCCGCGAGGGGATGCTCGCGCAACTGCCCGACCGGCGCGGGGTGGAGGCGGCGCTCGACGCGTTCGTACGGGCCCGGCTCATCACCGTCGACAGCGACGCGGTGGAGATCACCCACGAGGCGCTGCTGCGTGCCTGGCCCCGGCTGCGCGGCTGGATCGGCGCCGACCGGGCCGGGCTGCTCGTCCACCAGCAGCTCGCCGAGGCCGCCGCCGAGTGGGTGCGCGAGGGGCGCGACGCCGGGCTGCTCTACCGGGGGACGCGGCTCGCCGCCGCGCGGGAATGGGCGGACCGGACCGGCCGCAGGGCCGAACTCACGGGCCAGGAGGCCGAGTTCCTCGACGCCTGCCGGGCGGAGGAGGCGAACAGGCAGCAGGCCGAGCGGCGCCAGGCCCGCACCCACCGCAGGCTGCTGGCGCTGCTCACGGCGCTGCTGGTCCTGGCGCTCCTCGCGGGCACGGCGGCGTTCCACCAGCGGTCCCGGGCCTTCGACGAGCGCCGCGTCGCCCAGTCCCAGGCGATGGCGGTGCGGTCCGGCGCCCTGGCGTCCGGGCAGCCCGAGGCATCGATGCGGCTGGCGGCCGAGGCGTACCGCACCGCGCCGACCACCGAGGCCCGCGGCGCGCTGCTCAGCACGCAGGCGCGGTACTTCGCGGGCCGGCTCGGCGGGCACACGGGACCGGTCAACGACGTCGCGTTCAGCCCCGGCGACAAGCTGCTGGCGTCGGCCAGTTCGGACGGCACGGTACGGCTGTGGGCGGGGGCGGACCACCGCAGCCCCGTGGGCACGCTCACGGGCCACGGCGGTCCGGTGATCGCCGTGGCGTTCAGCCCCGACGGGCGGCTGATCGCGTCGGCGGGCTCCGACGGGACGGTGCGCCTGTGGGGCGTGACGGACCGCCGGCCGGCCGGAACGCTGCTGGGCCACGGCGGCGCCGTACGGTCGGTCGCCTTCGGCCCGGGCGGGCAAAGCCTCGTGTCGGGTGGCGCGGACCGTACGGTGCGCCTGTGGGACGTGGAGCGCCGGCGGCTGCGGGCGACGCTGCGGGGGCACGGGGACGACGTGCACGGGGTCGCCTTCAGCGCCGACGGACGCAGCGTCGTGTCGGGCGGCGCCGACCGTGCGGTCATGCTCTGGGACGTGGCCGGCCGGCAGGTGCGGGCGACGCCGAGGTCGACGCTGCGGGGGCACAGCGACGGCGTGCTGGGGGTGGCCTTCAGCCCCGACGGGGACAGCGTCGCTTCGGGCGGCGCGGACCGTACGGTCAAGCTCTGGGACGCACGCCGCCCCCGGATCCGGGCCACGCTCACCGGGCACAGCGACGACGTCAACGCGGTGGCGTACGGCGCGGACGGGACCATCGTCGTGAGCGCCTGCGGGGACGGCACGGCGAAGGTGTGGGACACCGCGAGCCACCGGGTGACCGCCACGCTGGCCGGGCACACCGATTACGCACTGGGGGCCGCCGTCAGCGGCGGCAATGTGGTGGCCACGGCGGGCTTCGACCGGTCGGTGGTGCTGTGGGACCTGGACAGGGCGGCGCTCACCGCGCGTCCCTTCGCCGAGGCATGGCAGTCGGCGCTCTCGCCGGACGGGCGGCTGCTGGCGTCGGCGAGCGTGGACCGTACGGTCAAACTGTGGGACGTACGCCGCCACAGACTCCT
>NZ_JBSFUB010000036.1:6825-67130 GCF_053591575.1 Streptomyces altiplanensis
CCTCGCCACCCTCACCGGCCACACCGGCTCCGTCTTCGGCGTCGCCTTCTCCCCCGACGGACACCACCTCGCCTCCGCGAGCGCCGACCGCACGGTCGCACTGTGGGACGTACGCCGCCACAGACTCCTCGCCACCCTCACCGGCCACACCGGCTCCGTCTTCGGCGTCGCCTTCTCCCCCGACGGACACCACCTCGCCTCCGCGAGCGCCGACCGCACGGTCAGACTCTGGGACGTACGCCGCCGCACACTCCTCACTGTCCTGACGGGACATCAGGACTTCGTGAACACCGTCGCTTTCAGTCCGGACGGCACGGCACTGGCGGCCGGCGGTGACGATCTGACGGTGCGGCTGTGGGACGTCGCGGACCGGGACGTCCGCGCGGTGCTCCGCGGCCACACGGGTTCGGTGCGCGGTGTGGCGTACAGCGAGGACGGGCGGACGCTGGCGAGCAGCGGCAATGACGGGACGGTGCGTCTCTGGGACACCGCGCACCACCGGCTCACCGCCACCCTCACCGGCCACAGCGGCGCGGTGCGGGCGGTCGCCTTCGGTCCGGAGGACCCGGGGGGCGGAGGGAGCGCTCAGGCGCTGGCGAGCAGCGGCAGTGACGGGACGGTGCGTCTCTGGGACACCGCGCACCACCGGCTCACCGCCACCCTCACCGGCCACAGCGGCGCGGTCTGGGGCGTCGTCTTCGACCCGCGGACGCACACGGTGGTGAGCAGCAGCAATGACGGCACCGTGCGGCTGTGGAACACCGACGTGAAGGCCGTTTCCCAGGACGTTTCCCGTTTCCTGTCGCACCGGGAGACAGCCGGCACCTCGACAGCGACCGGCTTCACGACCCAGTCTCGAAGGGCCGGACCGAACCCGGACAGCCGGAAGCCGGACGGAAGATGAACGGGGATCAGCAATGCGCAACCGATGGAGAGCGGCAGTCGCGGCGGCGGCCGTCGGACTGTCGCTCATCGCCTGGCCGGCGGGGCGGCCCGCACAGGCGGCGGCTCCGAGGACGGCAGCCGCCGAAGGGTGCGACGTCCTCGCACCCGGTGCCTCGGCGGCGGCGGAGAAGGCGGTACGGGCGGCCTGTTCGCAGATCGGCGTCTGGTACTCGTGGGGCGGCGGCCACGGTCCGGCGCCCGGGCCCACCTACGGCGTGGTGGACCCCACCGACCCGGCCAGCGAACACGACCCCGAGCGGCGCGGCTTCGACTGTTCGGGCCTCGTCCGGTACGCCTACGCCGAGGCGACCGGCCGGGACCTCCTGAACGGCACCGCCCACAGCCAGTTCAACACCCCGCACGCCACAGCACGTTTCGGCGCCGCGGACGGGACCGGGCCGCTGGTCCCCGGTGATCTGCTGGTCTACGGCAACGCCCGCAAGATCCACCACATCGCGATCCACCTCGGCGCGGGAAAGATGGTCGAGGCGCGGCAGTCCGGCACCCGGATCATGGTCAGCGATGTGCGCCTGGGGGGTGACTACTTCGGGGCCGTACGCATCAACAGCGACCCGCAGCACGGGACGTTCAGCACCTGGGGCACGGATGTGTGGACGCATGCCGAGCCGTCCACGACGAGCGCACGGGTGCACAAGTTCACCGGCCCGACGTCCGTGCGCGTCGAGTGCCAGGTCCACGCCCAATCGGTCACCGCCGAGGGCATCACCAACGACGCCTGGTCCTACCTGCCGGACTACAGCGCGTGGATCACCAACATCTACATCCAGGGCCCGGCCTGGCTCGACGGCGTGGCCACCTGCCCGTAACACCCCGGCTCCCTCACAGCTCACTCGTCACATCCCACTCATCACACCTCAAGGAGAACCTCATGAACCTGAACCTGGGCAAGAAGCTCGCGGTCACCCTCGCCGCGACCGCTCTGACGGCGGGCCTGGCAGCCGCCACGGCCCCCGCGGCCGCCGCGCCCGCCGGCCCCGCCGCCGAGTGCGGCGTCCGCTCGGACGGCAAGCTCTACTGCGGAAACCGGGCCGGCGCCAAGGGCTACGCGCACCGGTCGTACGGATCGGCGGTGCGGGGCCAGATGAACACGACCTTCAGCTGGTTCTCGTGCTGGGGCCGCGGCGACAACCACCCGGGCGGCAACAACGTCTGGTACTGGACGCAGCTGGACAACGGCCAGTGGGGCAACATGCCGGCCGTGGACGTCCATACGTCGGTGGACCCGGCGCCCGGTCTGCGGGAGTGCTGACCACGCTCCCCCGCTGATCCCGCGCTGACGGCGGGCCGCCCCTTCGGACGGGGCGGCCCGCTCACGCGCGTGCGGAGCGGGCGGGCCCCCGCCGAGGGACTTCGGCGGAGGGTCGCGCGGCAGCGCCTTCGCCGGCTCCGCCTGGTCACGCCGCGATCGCCACGGCCGTCCTGCTCAGCGCGGGCGCGGCCGTCACCGGGCGTTCGGCGAAGACCACGAGGCGCAGGACCGCGAAGCGGCCGATGCCCGCCAGCGCGGAAGCCGAGAGGTAGACGGCCTGTTCGGTCAAGGCCGACGGCGCAGACCGGACGGCGTACAGCCCCAGCAGCGCTCCCGTGGTGAACGCGTAACTCACCAGGACCGTGAGGCCGGACTGCAGATGGACCCTCCAGCCGCCGCGCTCGCTGCGGAAGGACACCCGGCCGTGCAGCTCGGTCGCGATCAGGGTGGACACGACGGTGACCAGAGCGTTGGCGACGGCCAGCGGCATCCGGTCGTGGAGCAGCAGGAGCACACCGCTCGAGGCCAGCCCCACGCCGCCGCCGCAGACGACGAAGCGCACGAAGGCCTCGGTCATCGGGCGGAGCGGTCGGCGCTTGTGCGTGCGGGTGGTCACGGGGTGCCTCCGGGGAGCGGTTGAACCGTTGCCGCTATTCCACTCCACGCCCCATGGGCCCGGCGTCGCCCGGACGGCCGGGCCCGCCCCCGACTTTTGTCAGGGTCGGCTCCCCCGCCGCCTCAGGGCAGAACCCCGGCAGGAGAGGGGTACGGCTCCACCCGTACGGCGGTCACCGGGCACCGGCGGACGCCGGGCAGGACGTCCGTCCCGGCCACCGCGCCCTGCCGTGGGACCCCGTGCCCACCGCCAGGAGCGACCCGCTCGTCACCGGCACCCACGGCCGGGAAACACGGCCGGGAAACAGTGCACTCGATCGTGTCGGCCGGTGTCCGAGCGGCGTTTGAGCAGCTGGGATCCGTCGCGAGGGCGGACCATTTCTCCCGTGACCAAGAGCCCCGCCCGGGGTCCGAGCGACCATGGGAGAGACACCATGAACCCACCCACCATGCGGGCCGTCAGCCAGGACGCGTTCGGCGGCCCCGAGGTACTGCGCCCTGTCACGCTGCCCCGCCCCGAGCCGCTTCCGACCGAGGTGCTGGTACGGGTCGTCGCGGCCGGCGTCAATCCGGTCGACTGCAAGACCCGGGCCGGTTCCGGCATGGCCGGGGTCCTGGGCGAACCGCCCTTCGTCCTGGGGTGGGACGTGTCCGGCGTCGTGGAGGCGGTCGGCTTCGGCGTCCACACGCTGAACGTCGGCGACGAGGTGTTCGGCATGCCGTGGTTCCCCCGCCGGGCCGGTGCGTACGCCGAGTACGTGACGGCGCCCTCCCGGCAGTTCGCCCGCAAGCCCGCCGGCGTCGGCCACGACGCGGCGGCGGCCGTTCCGCTGGCGGCGCTCACCGCCTGGCAGACGCTGGTGGACGCGGCGGGGCTCCGGGCCGGGCAGCGCGTGCTCGTCCATGCCGCGGCCGGCGGTGTGGGGCACTTCGCCGTCCAGATCGCACACCACCTGGGCGCACACGTCATCGGCACCGCGCGCGCCGCCAAGCACGACTGGCTGCGTGAACTCGGCGCCGACGAGGTCGTCGACTACACCGCGGTCCGCTTCGAGGACGTGGTCGGTGACGTGGACGTCGTCATCGACCTGATCGGCGAGGGCCACGACAGCACCAGCACCCGCTCGCTGGAGACCCTGCGCCCCGGCGGACTGCTCGTCGCCGTACCTTCCGGCGTGTCGCCCGAACTCCTCGAACGGGCCCGGGCGCGGGACCGCCGCGCCACGGCGTACCTCGTCGAGCCGGACGGGCACGCGCTGGGGGAGATCGCCCGCCTCATCGGCTCCGGCGCCCTGTCCGTGGAGGTCGAGGAGGTGTTCCTGCTGGAGGACGCCGCAGCCGCCCACCGCCACATCGAGTCGGGCCGCACCCGCGGCAAGCTCGTGCTGCGCGTCGCCCCCTGACCTCACCGCGCCACAGCCCCGCCGGGCACACGGCCCGGCAGCGCCGGAGCGGGGCAGTCCGGTGACGAAAAAGACCCGAAGCCTCAAACCGGCAGAAACAGGGAATCACACAGGGAGCACGTCCGAACGGCGGGCCGCCGGTCGCCCCCTGCGCGGGGCGGCCGCAGACTGGTCAGAAGGAGCCGGAATCATGACGACGAACGACAACCGCACGGTCATCGCGGACAGCGAGGCTCCCGTGCACCGGGAAGACGACCAGTCCTGGCAGACGTCGGACACGGAGGGCTTCCAGGCCGTCCAGGCCGTCCAGACCACGCTGGAAGCCGTCCGGCCCGCGGTGCCGGTGCAGGTGCAGGCGCAGGTGCAGGCGCCCGGGGAGCCGGTGCTGAAGAAGGAGCTCAGCCGGCCCCGACAGCCCCTGCCCCTGGAGACCCGCCCGGTGATCGGCATCGCGCGTGGCATCGTCATGACACTGGGAGGCTGCACCCACGAGGAGGCGTTCCAGGTCCTGATGGACGTCTCCCGGCACACCAACATCGAGCTCCGCGAGATAGCCCAGCGCCTCGTCGACAGCGTCGACGGACCGCCGCCGTCCGGGCCACTGCGTACGGCCCTGCGCAACGCCCTCGAACGGCTCGCACCCGCACCGCCCGGCACGGGCGGCACCGCTCTCTGAGCGGGTGCCCGCATCCGCCTGCGCATGCGGGCAGGCGGATGAAGGGCCGCACCGGACACCACGTGGCATCTTCTTGGAGGACGACGATGACAAGAGCGCTTCCCCTGCTGGGCCGCACCGCTGTGGTCACCGGCGCCGCGCGCGGCCTCGGAGAAGGCATGGCGCGCGCGCTCGTGCGGCGAGGAGCCGACGTGGCCCTGCTCGGCCACGAGGAATCCGAACTCGCCCGGGTCGCCGCCTCTCTCCCGGGCAGAGCCGCCCACTGGGCCGTCGACGTCACCGACGAGGCCGGGATGGCACGTACCGCCTCCCAGGTGGAGCAGCGCTTCGGGCCGCCTTCCGTGCTGGTGGCCAACGCCGGGGTGGCCGCGGGCGGCCTGTTCCTCGACAGCGACCCGGCGACCTGGCGACGGATCGTGGAGGTCAACCTGATCGGCAGCGCGGTCACCGCCCGGGCCTTCCTGCCCGGGCTTCTCCGGACCCGCGGCTACTACCTGCAGATCGCGTCGCTCGCGGCCGTCGCCCCCGCTCCCCTGATGTCGGCGTACTGCGCTTCCAAGTCGGGCGTGGAGGCGTTCGCCCTGACGGTACGTGCGGAACTGGCGCACCGCGGCGTGGGGGTGGGCGTCGCCTACATCAGCTGGACCGACACGGACATGATCCAGGACGCCCAGCACCACCGGGCCATGCGCGAACTGCGCGCCCACCTGCCGTGGCCCGCCGACAAGGTCTACCCGTCGCAGCCGGTGGTGGACCGCCTCGTCCGTGGCATCGAGCGGCGTTCTCCCGCCGTCTACACCCAGCCCTGGCTGCGCGCCGCCCGGGCGGCGCGCGTGTGTCTGCCGGGAATCGTCGCCCTCCGGTCCCGGCGCGTACTCGGCCGTCTGGAAGGCCGCGCCGACCTCTCGGCGACCGGTCTGCTCGGGGCGGGCGGGGAGGCCGACGCCGTCGGCGCGTCCCCGGGGTCCCCGCTCCACGGCGGCAACGGCTGAGCGGGGACGGGAGGGAGAGCGGCGGTCATTCCTCCGGGGAGGTTTCCGTGCGTTCGCCGCTCCTGTCGCGGCGGCTCAGAGCGCGCTGTGCACGGCTGAGTACACCCCCCAGGGAACGGCTGTGCAGCGCCGCCTGCGCCGCGTTGGCGCCCGGGGCACCGTGGACGCCGCCGCCCGGGTGTGCGCCGGCCGAGGCCAGGTACAGCCCCTTGACGGGCGTTTCCGGGCGGCCGGTGCCGGGGAGCGGGCGGAAGATGAGCTGCTGGTGCATGGCGGTGGTGCCGCCGTTGATCGCGCCCCCGCGGAGGTTGGCGTTCATCGACTCCAGCGTCGGAGGAGCGAGGATGCGGCGGCTGCGGATGCGGGACCGGAAGCCCGGCGCGTACCGCTCGACCTGGGCCTCCACCCGGTCCGCCATCGCTTCCTGCTCGCCCTTGTCCCAGGTGCCCGTCAGGCTGTCGTCTCCCGCGTCGCCCTTGATCCGGTGGGGGACGTGGGTGTAGGCCCACGCCGATTCGGTGCCCGCCGGTGAGCGGGAGGCGTCGGCGGTGGTCATCTGGCCGAACAGTACGAACGGCCGGTCGGGGACCTGGCCCGTCGCGATCTGCGCGGCGAACCGGGTCAGACCGTCCACCCCGTCGGCCAGGTGCACCGTGCCCGCGGTCGAGGCTTCGGCGGCGGTCCACGGCACGCGGCCGTCGAGGGCCCAGTCGACCTTGAAGGTGGCGAAATCCCACTGGAAGGTGCGCAGGTCGTCGAGGAACCGGCCGGGCAGGTGCCGGGCGTCCACCAGTCCGCCGTAGAGATCCGGTACGGACACGTCCGCCAGCACCGCCCGGGTCGCCGGCACCGCCTCGCCGCCCGCGGTCCGCACGCCCACGGCGCGCCCCGCCCGCACGACGATCTCGGTCACGCGCTCGCCGCAGCGCACAGCGCCGCCGCGCCGCTCCAGCCGCCGTACCAGCGCCGCGGTGAGTTCGCCCGCGCCGCCGGCCGGTACGGGGAACCCGTACCTCTGGCCGAGCATGGACATGAGCCAGCCGAAGCCGCCGCTGCCGGCCGCCTCCGGGGCGAGGTCCGCGTGCAGGGCGTTGCCCGCGAGGAGCAGCCGGCCCGCCTCCCCGTCGAACTCCTCCTCGCCCAGTCGCCGCACCGGCAGCAGCATCGTCCGGGCCAGGTGCAGCCCGCCCGCGCCGCGCAGCCGGGCCGCGACCCGGGCCGCGGAACGCACGGGCGGGAAGGGGGTGAAGAGGGAATCGAGGATGTCGGGGCCGAGCCGGTCCCATACGCCGCACAGCGCCCGCCAGGCGGCGCCGTCACCGGCGGCGAAGGCGTCGAGGCCGGCGGCGGTGTCCTCGGTGCGGCGTTCCAGGACCGCGCACCGCCCGTCGGGAAGGGGATGTGCCAGCACGCTGGGGGCGTGGCTCCAGCGCAGCCCGTGCTCGTGGAGCCTGAAGCGGGCCATGACCGGGGAGGCCGCGGCCAGTGGGTAGAAGGCGCTGAAGAGGTCGCTGACGTAATCGGGGTGGACGCCGCGGTCGCTGCGGACCGCGCCCCCCGGCTCGGGCTGGGCCTCCAGGACTTCCACCGTCCAGCCGGCGTCGGCCAGCAGGTTCGCGGCGACGAGTCCATTGGGTCCTGCACCGATCACTACCGCGTCCGGCATTCTTTTCTCCTGTCCGGCCCGGCGTCTCAGGACCGTTCGCTCGCGTGCCGCGGGGCGTGCTCGACGACTTTGGCCAGCCGGCCGAGCATGCTGCGGTGGCGCAGTTGCAGCAGGGCGTCGAGCGCCGTGTTGTGCAGCGTGCCGCCCACTCCGCGCAGCGGGTGCTCGTCGAGGATGACCAGGGCGTCGTCCCCCCAGGGGCGCACCTCGATGGCGATCCTCGCGGTCCCCAGCGGGCCGCTGTCGGCTTCGAGTTCGAGTTCGTACGGCGGTTCGCTGCGGCGGACGATCGTCTGGCCCGTCACCGTCCACGGCCCGAGGTTCACGGTGTACTCGATCGTGGCGCCGACCTGCGGCCAGTCGCCCTTTCCGGGCCGCGACTGCGCGGTTCCGACCACCCAGTCGCCATACCGCGACCCGTCGGCCAGGACCTCCCACACCGCTTCGGGGGGCCTGCGGATCAAGTGGTGCCGTACAGCCATCGGTCCTCCAACGTCTCAGCGGAACGGATCGTGATCATCAGCCCCTGGAAGGGCGGGCTCCGCACGCAGGTACACGCGCGGAGCCCGCCGCTCAGGCCGCTTGTGGTGCCACCGGCACCACCTGCGTCACCGGTGTCACCGCGTGACGACATGCCGTTCGTCGGGAACGCAGTGCGTCATGGTCAGACCCGTCACGTCGCGCGGAGGGTTGTCCCCCAGGTTGGCCAGCCGCTTGCGGTCCTCCTCGGTGAGGTCCTGACTGGCCAGCGGCTCCAGACCGGCGACGTCCTGCGGGCTGATGCCCAGCCCCTCGCCCACCCTCAGGCCGAGCTCGTTCTCGACGAGCAGGAAGTGCCAGACCATCCGCTCCTGCACGGGGCGGTCGCAGTCGGAGAGCATGGTGACGAAGTTGTGCACCAGGTCGTCCCGCTCCCAGTCCTCCATGAGCCGGAAGCGCTGTCCGGCCTGCATGTAGTCGTTGGTGCGCGGGATGCGCTTGCGCGTGAGCCTGCCGCGGATCTCCGGGCCCTGCTCGTCGTGCGTGGGGTACTGGTCCTCGCGCAGGCCGCCGGTGATCGACGGTTCGTAGTTGACGCTCGGGTTCTCCCCGGCCTGGTCCACGTTGTACGTCATCAGGCCGTCGCGCTGGTTGGTGCGCACGTCGGCGTTCTTGGCCTGGTTGACGGGCAGCTGGAGGTAGTTCGGCCCCACCCGGTACCGCTGGGTGTCGCTGTAGGAGAACGTACGGCCCACGAGCATCTTGTCGTCGGAGAAGTCCAGGCCGTCGACCAGTACACCGGTGCCGAAGGAGATCTGCTCGTTCTCGGCGAAGAAGTTGTCCGGCATCCGGTTGAGGACCATCTTCCCGACCGGCTTCGGCGGGAAGTCCTGCTCGGGCCAGGTCTTCGTGTCGTCCAGGGGGTCGAAGTCCAGCTCGGGGTGGTCGTGGTCCTCCATCATCTGGACGACGAGCTCCCACTCCGGGTAGTCGCCCCTGGCCACGGCGTCATAGAGGTCCTTCGTGGCGTGGCCGAGCCCCTCGGCCTGTACGTTCGCCGCGTCCTCCGCCGTCATGCTGCGGACGCCCTGCTTGGGCAGCCAGTGGTACTTGACCAGGACGGTGTTGCCCTCGGCGTTGACCCACTTGTAGGTGTTGACGCCGAACCCCTGCATGTGGCGGTAGTCCGCCGGGATCCCGCGGGGGCTGAACAGGTTCACGAGCATGTGCATGCTCTCCGGGGTCTGCGACATGAAGTCGAAGATCCGGCGCGGCTGCTGCTCGAAGGTGACCGGGTCCGGCTTGAGGGCGTGGATGACATCCGGGAACTTGATCGCGTCGCGGATGAAGAAGACGCCCAGGTTGTTGCCGACGAGGTCCCAGTTGCCGTCCTCCGTGTAGAACTTCACCGCGAAGCCGCGCGGGTCACGGGCCGCCTCGGAGGAGTCGCGGCCGCCGATCACGGTGGAGAAGCGCACGGCCAGGTCGGTGCGCTTGCCGCGCTCCTGGAAGAGCTTGGCCCTGGTGTAGCGGCTGATCGGCTCGTCACCCCAGGCGCCGTACGCCTCGAAGTAGCCGTACGCGGTGACGCCCCGGGCGTGGACGACGCGCTCGGGGATGCGTTCGCGGTCGAAGTGGCTGATCTTCTCCAGGAACTGGTAGTTCTCCAGGGTGGCCGGGCCCCGGGCGCCCACAGTGCGCTGGTTCTGGTTGTCGTAGACCGGGTGGCCCTGCCGGTTGGTCAGTACCTTCCGGTCATCGTCTGGGGACGGGCCCTTACCGGATACATCCGTCACGATCTTCAACCCCTTCTGTACCTATTTCGCCGGATAATCCACACTATTCCCCTTTGCCTGGAAGCCCGGCTCGTCCGATGGGGTTGCGAAGACGCGTCGCCGCCTTCCGCACGCCCCGGATCCGGGCTTCGCCGCCTGACCGGGTCCGGGAACCGTCCGGCGCGGCCCTCGGGGATGCCGGTTTCAGCGCATCGCTGCCCCGCCAGTACCCACCGGAAAAGAAGTCATACGGCCGTCCTGGCGAAAACCGCCAACAGCTGTCCGCGGGGGCCCGGCGGCGGCGACGGCCGTCCCGACGACTGCGCCGCGGGCCCGCCCGGGCCCCCGTGGACGCTCCACCGCCGGCACCCACGGCTCGTCCGCGCCCGCCCTGCCATGAGCGGGTCCGGCCCGATGGTCCACGCGCAGTGATCACCGAACTCGCTGGACGGCTTCGCCGCGATCACCGAGAATTCCGCCGGAAAGGCGCCCCGCACAACCGCGCCCGGGCGGGACGGCAGGACGGAGCTTTCCATGAGCACAGGTGTCAGGCTGGTCCGCGACGACCGGCTCGCGCAGACGGTGGAATACGCCTACGCATCGGTCGCCGACGCGCCCGTGCGCGTCATCTGGACCGCCGGTGCCTGCCCCCTCGACGCCGAGGGCAGGACCGTCGCCGTGGGGAGCTACGCAGGCCAGACCCACCAGGTAATGCGCAATCTCGCCACGGCGCTCGCCGGGGTGGGCGCGTCGCTGTCCGATGTCGTCAAGACCACCGTCCACGTGGCCTCTCCCCGGCAGAGCGACCTGGTCGAGGCGTGGGAGGTCTACCGGGAGTACATGGGCACGCACGACGCTCCGAGCACACTGCTCGCCGTGACGGTGCTCGGGTACGCCGACCAGCTCGTCGAGGTCGAGGCGGTCGCCGTGGCCACCGGTGCGCCGGACACCCGGGCGGCGCGAGAGGACGTACCCGCGCGGTGAACCGGGGCCGGGCGGGGGCGCTCCGCCAGGAGGCTCTCCGACAGCAGGCATCACCGGACCGGCGACGGGTAGGCGAGCCGTTATGACCACTCATCGGAACATACGGCAGGGCGGGAAACCCCGGGTGGGAACCCGGGGGTACGCCGACGTCGAGCGGGCCCAGGAGCAGCTGGAGGCCGCGGGGGCCGAGCGCGGGCGTTCGCCGTTCTCCAGTGGCGCCTCGGAGGCCTACCGCTGGGCCCTGGGCCGAGCGGAGCGCTCGCCGGTCACCGGGGCGGGCGGCGAGGAGGGCGTCCCCGACCTGTACAAGCTGACCGCCGAGGTGGACGCGGCCGTGGTGCAGATGGACGAGCCCGTCAGCCGGCCCGGTCCGCGGGATCACACCCGGGGAGTGCACGACGCGCTGGCGTGGGTGTGCGGATACCGCGACGAGGCTCCGTGACCCGGTGGACGGCCGGGTGACGGACAGCCCCGCGGGCGTACGCCCGCCGTCGGGGGCCGGTTACTGCACGCGCCCCGTGCGGGTCTCCTCCCCCCTGTCCTCCGTGTCCTCCTCGTCCGGCAGGTGGACGTCGTTGACGGATATGTTCACCTCCACGACTTCCAGGCCCGTCATCCGCTCCACCGCCGCGACGACGTTCTCGCGCACATCGGCGGCGACGTCGGTGATGGCGACCCCGTACTCCACGACGACCGCGAGGTCGATGGCGGTCTGACGCTCACCGACCTCGACCGTGACCCCTCGGGTGACGCTCGACCGTCCGCCGGGAACCCTGTCCCGTACCGCGCCCATGGTGCGGGCGAGGCCACCTCCCAGGGCATGGATGCCCGACACCTCCCGCGTCGCCATCCCGGCGATCTTCTCCACCACCCCGTCCGCGACGGTCGTCCTGCCCCGCGTCGCGGGGGCCGCGTTCGCTCCTGACTTGCCCTGCAGCGTCGTCGCACCGGAGGCACGGGGTTCGTTCCTGGCTGCGCTGGTCGCTTCCGACATGGGAAGCCACCTCCTTGAACAGGCGGGCCCCTCGGAGCCCTGCGAATGTATAAGGCCGCAGTATCCATTCGTACCCGATTGGGCCTGTATGCGCTCGTCCTGGCACGCCCCGGCCGGGGGGCGTCCGTGGGCGGCGCGCGGTCCGCGGCGGCCCGGAGCCCGGTGAAGCCTCGAACTTGTTGTTTCGTTCAACGTCCGGCCGGCCCGATGCGGGGCCGGCCGACGCGGGACGCGGTCGGCGTCCGGGCAGGCCCTCGTACGCGACAGGGCGTCAGCGAGCCCGTACGGGGCATCTCCCCGCCCCGGGCCGAGGACGTCGCCGCGTCCGGCGAACGCCCGGTTGGGCGGCACAGTCCGAGTCGCGCTTCGGGCCGGACCCCCGCACGGCAGGTCCCGGCACGCCCGAACGCGCGGTCGCGTGCGCTGTGTTCGGCCGGTGCGGCGGAAGCGGGCCGGAGCCGGCCCACCGGTGACCACGCCGGTCAACGCGGCCACGACGGCCCCGAGCCGCCCGGCGCTCATGGCGCGAACGCCGGCGGCCGGCTGGACCGGGGCGTGCGTACCCGCCGGCAGGGCGAGCCCGAAGCCTCCGGTCGGGGCGGCTCCGGGCACGGCGAGCGCATTGCGGCCTGGCATGAGGTGCCCCTCCTCCTCCCGCGACCGGACGTTGCCCGGTCCTGTCCGCCGGGCCCGGCGCCGGCCGTCCGGCGGACGCAGGCGATGCGCGCTGCCGCGGACGCCGCAGGAGCCGCGGAAGTACCGCGTGTGCGGCAGGCGGCCGCTCGTCCCCGAGCGGGACCCGCCCGGGCGGAGCCGGCTACCGGTCCGTGAGCAGCCGTTCGGCCGGCACGGCGGTGAAGTAGTCGGCGTCCTTGGGGCGCTTGAGCTCGGGGCCCTGGGGGCGGCGGGCCGGTTCGAGGTGGGGTATGTGCTTGGAGCAGTGGATGAAAGCCTCGGCGACGCTGACGTGGACCCAGAACTCGGGCTGCCGTCCCGGGGCTGTGTCGACCGGTATCAGGGGGTGGCGGGCGCGGAGTTCCTGCGCACCCACCAGCCGGGCCGAGCCATTGACGTGCAGCCCGATGTGGTGGTGGGTGAAGTCGACGAACAGCAGCCCCAGATGCGGGTTCTCCGTGATGTTCCCGGCGCTCGCCATGACACCGTTCCCGCGGTACTCGGGGTAGGCGAGGGTGTGCTCGTCCAGGACGGTGACGAATCCCGGCGGGCCTGCCCGGAAGCTGGCGTCGCAGTGGCCGCGGGAGTCGGCCGTGGAGAGGAAGACCATCGACTGCCGGCCGATGAAGTCCCTCATCACCTCGGTGAGGTGGGGTCGGACCTGCCGGTCGTAGAAGGCGTCGGCGCGCGGCGCGGTGCCGAGGTGGTCTTGCAGCATGCGCTCCCCGCGGGATGGGGCGGCGTCGTGACTGTTCACAGGTATTCGCTTTCCGGCCGGTGTCGTGCGAGTACGGGGGTGCGGCAAGGACAGGGACGCCTCATGCTGGCCTCCGGGCCCGAACTCTCGCAGCACTTGCGGCAAAGTTCCCCGTCTCCCGGCGATGTGCTGATGGGATACGGCGGCTCGTACGCGGAAGAGGCCGGCACGGCGGTGCGCACCCACGTCGCGGTCACTGGCGGCGGCCCCGGTGCCACGACGTCTCCGAGGGGTGCATTATGCACCAGGGCATGGGTCCGCGCTGAGGGTGAGGGGCGTCCCGGCCGCCCCTCTTCCGTCTCAGAACCTCCCGGGGCCCCGACGGGACCGGGCCCGCCGCACCGCGGCACGGATCTGCCCGCACGCAGACGTGAACCGGTCCGCCACCACCGGCTCGCGGTATCCGCCCCGCCCTCTCGCGATGGCGGCCGCGGCCAGGCACGCGGCGGCGACGAAGGCGCCCAGCAGGGCGTACGCGATCCCGGCGCCGGGCTTCTCGGACAGCGCGGCGGCCCGCGCGACGGAGTCCGGCCCGGCCGGGGACGCCCGGGGGGCGGCGGGCGGCGTCAGCGAGCCCACCGGGCCGACACGCCCGGCGGCGGCGAAACCCCAGTCGAGGAGGGCGCGGGCCTCCTCGTACACCGCGGCCCCACCGCCCCGCTGGGGGTTCATCACCGTCACCAGCAGGGTGCGCCCGCCCCGGTTCGCGGCGGCGATCAGGGTATGGCCCGCGCCGGAGGTGTAGCCGTTCTTGACGCCGATCAGCCCCGGGTACCGCTTCACCCCGTGGGACCCGGTCAGCAACCGGTTGGTGTTCTGGATTCCGAAGGTCCAGGTGGAGCTTCCGTCGGGGCGCGTCCCGCCGGGGAAGGCCGCGTCGACGGTCGCCGCGTACCGGGCGAACTGCGGGTCCGCCAGCCCGGCGCGGCCGAAGACGGCCAGGTCGTGGGCGGAGGAGACCTGGCCCGGGGCGTCGTAGCCGTCCGGGGAGACCACGCGGGTGTCCAGCGCGCCCAGGGCACGGGCCTTGGCCTGCATCTGGCGGGCCGTGACCTCCCAGCCGCCGTTCATCTCGGCCAGTACGCGCACGGCGTCGTTGCCGGAGCGCAGGAAGACCCCCCGCCAGAGGTCCGCCACCTGGTACGTGCGGCCCGGCGCCACACCCACCAGGCTGCTGCCCTCACCCACTCCGGTGAGCTCGTCCCTGGTGACCGTGTGCAGGGCCGCGCCGGAAAGGCGGGGCAGCGCGGTGACCGCGAAGAGCGTCTTGATGGTGCTGGCCGGCGGCAGGCGGCGGTGCGCGTCGTGGGCAGCGAGCACCTCGCCCGTGCGCGCGTCGGCCACCAGCCACGAGAGCGCGGACACGTCGCGCGGGAGCTTCGGCGCCCCCGGCCGGAGCCGCACATGCGTCCCCGGCCGGTGCAGCAGTGATGCCTCGGCGGAGACGGGATGTGGCGGCAGCGGCTCGGGGCGCGGGGCGGCCGTGGCCGGTGCGGCCACGAGGGCCGGCACCCAGACAGCAAGAGCCACCGCACTCACGAGGCGGGGGCGGAGAGAAGAGCTGATGACCATTCAGCCACCGTAGGAAGCGGTCCTGGTATGCGCAGGTCCGCCTGGGCCGACCGGCCGTATCGGAGTGGGGGTCTCCGGGCGGGCAACGGTCCGGTCGGCCCGGTCAGGCGTCGATGATGACGGGGATGATGAGGGGCTTGCGGCGGTAGGTCCTGAACGCCCAGTTCGCCACCGCGCGGGCGATGAGCTGTTCGAGCTGGTGCGCGTCTCCCACGCCTTCCTCGGCCGCGGTGGCGAGGGTCTTCTCGATGACGGGGATGACGGGCTCGAAGGTGGTGTCGTCGTGGACGAACCCGCGGGCCAGGAAGTCGGGGGTCTCGGCGAGGGCTCCGGTGTCGGCGTCGACGATCGCCACGACGGTGACGACGCCTTCCTCCGCGAGGGTGACGCGGTCCTTGAGGGACGCCTCGGTGGCTCCTCCGACCGTCATGCCGTCCACGTAGACGTTGCCCGCGGGCACCTTGCCGGTGATGGAGGCGCGCCCGTCGACGAGGTCGACGACGACGCCGTCCTCGGCGATGACGACCCGGTCGGGGTCGACACCCGTACGGATGGCCAGGTCGCCGTTGGCGCGGAGGTGGCGCCATTCGCCGTGCACGGGCATGACGTTGCGGGGCTTGACGATGTTGTAGCAGTAGACGAGCTCACCGGCGCTGGCGTGTCCGGAGACGTGCACCTTGGCGTTGCCCTTGTGGACCACGTGGGCGCCCCACCGGGTCAGACCGTTGATCACCCGGTAGATGGCGTTCTCGTTGCCCGGGATCAGGGAGCTGGCCAGCAGGACGGTGTCGCCCTTCCCGATGCGGATCATGTGGTCGCGGTTGGCCATCCGCGACAGCGCGGCCATCGGCTCGCCCTGGGAACCGGTGCACACCAGGGTGACCTTGTGGTCCGGCAGTTTCTCCAGTTCCCGCATGCTCACGACCAGGCCGGAGGGGACCTTGAGGTAGCCGAGTTCGCGGGCGATGCCCATGTTGCGGACCATCGACCTGCCCACGAAGGCGACCTTGCGGCCGTGCTGGTGGGCGGCGTCCAGGACCTGCTGGATGCGGTGCACGTGGCTGGCGAAGCTGGACACAATGACCCTGCGCGGAGCGGTGCGCATGACCTGCTCGATCGCGGGGTTCAGATCGCGCTCGGACGTGGTGAAGCCGGGGACCTCGGCGTTGGTGGAGTCGGTGAGGAACAGGTCCACCCCCTCTTCGCCGAGCCGGGCGAAGGCCCGCAGGTCGGTGATGCGCTCGTCCAGCGGGAACTGGTCCATCTTGAAGTCACCGGTGTGCAGCACCATCCCTGCACCGGTGCGGATCGCGACCGCGAGACTGTCCGGGATGGAGTGGTTGACCGCCACGAACTCGCAGTTGAAGGGGCCGAACCCCCGCCGGTCGCCCTCACGGACCCGTACCGTACGGGGCCTGATGCCGTGCTCCTTGAGCTTGGCCTCCAGGAAGGCCAGTGTCAGCTTCGAGCCGACGACAGGAATGTCCGACCGCTCACGCAGCAGGTACGGAACGGCGCCGATGTGGTCTTCGTGGCCGTGGGTCAGCACCACTGCCACGACATCGTCCAGGCGTTCCCGGATCGATGTGAAGTCGGGGAGGATCACGTCCACCCCGGGCTGGGTCTCTTCGGGGAACAGCACGCCGCAGTCGACGATGAGCAGCTTGCCGGCGTACTCGAAGACGGTCATGTTGCGGCCGATTTCCCCGAGGCCGCCCAGGGCGACGACCCTCAGGCCTCCGTCGGGCAGCGGAGGAGCGGCTTTAAGTTCGGGATGCGGATGACTCATATCTTGACGTTACCGGAGAGGTGACCGCGGTGATCCTTTGGTGGTCCCGTCCCGCAGGTTCACGCGGTACTCCCGATACGCGGGGGCAAGCAGCCGGGGCCGTCCTCACCCCGCGGAAGACCCTACCTTGACGTCAGAGTAGCTTTGGAGTCGGCGTGGGCGCCGGCGCGCGGAACGCGGCCGCCGCCCGACGTACGGGAGCGACTGCCGGAGCCGTCCGGTCCTTCACCCGGGGCCGACGAGGAGTACGGGGGGCGGGTGACCGGGCTCCGGTGACAGCGACAGACAGCGACAGCGACGAAGGCGGTTCGGTGAACACCATGGGCGGACCGGCAGCCGGCGAGGCGGCCCGGCGACGGACGTTCGCCGTGATCAGCCACCCCGATGCGGGCAAGTCCACGCTGACCGAAGCGCTGGCCCTGCACGCGCACGCGATCACCGAGGCGGGCGCGGTGCACGGCAAGTCGGGGCGGCGCGGGGTGGCGTCGGACTGGATGGAGATGGAGAAGGCCCGCGGCATCTCGGTGACCTCGGCGGTGCTGCAGTTCGCCCACCGCGGTTGCGTGCTCAACCTGCTGGACACCCCCGGTCACGCGGACTTCTCCGAGGACACCTACCGGGTGCTGGCGGCGGTGGACTGCGCGGTGATGCTCATCGACGCGGCCAAGGGGCTGGAAGAACAGACCCGCAAGCTCTTCGACGTGTGCCGCCACCGGGGCATCCCGGTGATCACGTTCGTCAACAAGTGGGACCGGCCCGGGCGTGAGGCGCTGGAGCTGCTGGACGAGATCGAGCGGGAGTTTCGCCTGCGACCCACCCCCCTCACCTGGCCGGTCGGCGCCTCGGGTTACATGCACGGCCTGATCGACGTGCGTGAACCCGGGCAGATGCTGCGTTTCACCCGTACCCCCGGCGGGTCCCACGAGGCCGTCGAGGAGCCGGTGCCGGCCGAGCGGGCCGCCCTCGAGGAAGGCGCCGACTGGGAGCAGGCCACGGAAGAACTCCAGTTGCTGCGGGCGGACGGGGCCGGGTTCGACCGGGCCTCGTTCCTGGCCGGCACCTCCACTCCGGTCTTCTTCGGCGCCGCGATCTCCAACATCGGCGTACGGCTGCTGCTGGACGCCGTCGTCGACCTCGCCCCGCCGCCGGGCCCGCGCGTACTGGAGGGCGGCGGCAGCCGGCCGGTCGACGCCCCGTTCTCCGGGCTCGTGTTCAAGGTGCAGGCGAACATGGATCCCTCGCACCGCGACCGGATCGCCTTCCTGCGGGTGTGCTCGGGCGTCTTCGAGCGGGGCGCGACCGTCACCCGCGCCGCTTCCGGCAAGCCGTTCGCGACCAAGTACGCGCACAGCGTCTTCGGGCAGGACCGCTCCATGGTCGACACCGCCTACCCCGGCGATGTGGTCGGTCTGGTCAACGCCGCCGCTCTGCGCGTCGGTGACACCCTCTACGCCGGGCCGCCCGCCCTCTTCCCCGCCATGCCCACCTTCGCGCCGGAGCACTTCGCGGTCGTACGTCCCGTGGACATCGGCCGCTCCAAGCAGTTCAGGCGCGGCATCGCCCAGCTGGACGAAGAGGGCGTCGTGCAGGTCCTGGTGTCCGACGTGCGCGGTGACCAGGCGCCGGTGCTCGCCGCCGTGGGGCCGATGCAGTTCGACGTCGTCTCCGCACGCATGGCGGGCGAGTTCTCCGCCCCGGTACGCCTGGAAGCGCTCCCCTATCACCTGGCGCGGGCCACTGACGCGGCCGGAGCGGCGGCCCTGAACGGCTCCCGGCTGGTCACGGGCGAGGCACTGACCCGCGTCCGGGACAAGGCGGTACTCGCGCTGTTCCCGGACCGCTGGCAGGCCAACTCCTTCGAGCGGGCCTTTCCCGGAGCCCGGCTGACCCCGCTCCTCGCCGCCCACGACTGAGGGGCGTCCGCCGGACGAACAGCGGGGCCTTCCGCGCCGGCGGAACACAGAACGCAGCACACGGACGGAGCCGGCCGGCGGCGCAGCCCCCGCACTGTCGTCGGTTCGCCGGACCGAGCCTGTGGCGCGGGGTGGCGGCGATGTCCTCGGCGGCGAGCCGGCCGGCGATCTCCAGCAGGTCGCGCGTCTCCTCCGGGGAGAAGTCCGGCGGCTTCGTCCGGCGGACCGCCGTCGGGCGCTCGACGTCGGCCTCGGTGCGGAGGCGGAAGCCGCCCTTGCCACGAGCGGAGGGAAAGACGAGGCCGGCTTCCTCGCGGTGCCGGATCGTGCGCAGCGACAGGCGGGTCCACTCGGCCGCCTCGCCGATCCGCAGCTGCCGCTCGGTCGTTCTCCGCGCCTTCGCCTTCTGCGCTCCGCCGCGTTCCGAGCGCTTGAATCGCTTCAGAAGATGTGCCCGGGATCACGCGCCCCGACAACCCGTTCACCTGCGCACTCCACAAGCCGCACCTCACACTCTACCCTGACGTCAGGGTAGAGTGTGAGGTGCGGGCCCCTGGCCGGACAGGTTCAGCCGGGGCGACTCCGCCAGCAGACTTCCGGGCGATGACGCCCGACCGGCAGCCACGACGGCCGCCGCTCCATCCGGCAGGGCCCCCGGCGAGGCCGGGCCGCCGGGGTTTCCGTCCCTTGGTGCGAGTACGACGCGTGTGCATCCAGCGGACGGGTGCGTGCGCACGAACAGAAACGGTTGCATGTCCTCACCGCTGTCCGCAGCCCCCGGGCTGCGCATGTCCAAGCCCGACTGGCTCGACTCCCCGAAGGTCTTCCGTACCGAGGTACTGGCCGGCCTCGTGGTCGCGCTGGCCCTGATCCCCGAGGCGATCTCGTTCTCGATCATCGCCGGCGTCGACCCCGGCGTCGGCCTCTTCGCCTCCTTCACCATGGCCGTGGTGATCTCCGTCGTGGGTGGCCGCAAGGCCATGATCTCGGCCGCGACCGGCGCGATCGCCCTGGTCATCGCCCCGCTCAACCGCGAGTACGGTCTGGGCCACCTGATCGCCGCGGTCATCCTCGGCGGCCTCATCCAGGTCCTCCTCGGCGCCCTGGGCGTCGCCAGGCTGATGCGTTTCGTGCCGCGCTCGGTGATGACCGGTTTCGTCAACGCCCTCGCCGTCCTGATCTTCATGACCCAGGTGCCCGAGATGCGGAACGCGCCCTGGCCGGTCTACCCGCTGATCGCCGGCGGCCTGGCACTCATGGTCCTCTTCCCGAAGCTCACCAAGGCCGTCCCGGCCCCGCTGGTCTCGATCGTCGTCCTGACCGTCATCACGGTCGCCACCGGCATCGCGGTGCCGACCGTGGGCGACAGGGGCGACCTGCCGTCCTCGCTGCCGGTGCCCGGCCTGCCGGACGTGCCCTTCACGATGGACACGCTGACCACCATCGCTCCGTACTCCTTCGCCTTCGCGCTGGTCGGGCTGATGGAGTCACTGATGACCGCCAAGCTCGTCGACGACATCACCGACACGCGCTCCGACAAGACCCGCGAGTCGATCGGCCAGGGCATCGCCAACATCGTCACCGGCTTCTTCGGCGGCATGGGCGGCTGCGCCATGATCGGCCAGACCATGATCAACGTGAAGACGTCCGGCGCCCGCACCCGCCTGTCCACGTTCCTGGCCGGCTCCTTCCTCATGGTCCTGTGCATCGTCTTCGGCCCGGTCGTCTCGGACATCCCGATGGCCGCGCTGGTCGCGGTGATGATCCTGGTCTCGGTCGCCACCTTCGACTGGCACTCCGTCCGGCCCAGGACGCTCAAGCGGATGCCGGTGGGCGAGACCACCGTCATGGCCGTCACCGTCGCCGCCGTGGTCGCCACCCACAACCTCGCCGTCGGCGTCGTCCTCGGCTCGGTCACCGCCATGGTCATCTTCGCCAAGCGCGTCGCCCACCTGGCCCAGGTCTCCGGGGTCGTCGACCCCGACGGCAACCAGGTCGTCTACGCGGTCACCGGCGAGCTGTTCTTCGCCTCGTCCAACGACCTCGTCCACCAGTTCGACTACAAGGGCGACCCGGACGACGTCGTCATCGACCTCTCCGACGCCCACATCTGGGACGCCTCCTCGGTCGCCGCCCTCGACGCGGTGGAGACGAAGTACGCCCAGCGCGGCAAGAAGGTCACCATCGTCGGCCTGAACGAGCCCAGCGCCGAGCTGCACGACAAACTCGCCGGACGGCTCACCGGCGGCCACTGAGAACCGCCCGGCCGCCGGCCCGCCGCGGCGGCCGGTGCGGTGAGCGTGCGCGGAGAACTCCGCACCCGATGGGGAGGTGTCCGGACCGGCTGGTCCGGACACCTCCCCCATCGGTTTTGCCGCTCAGCGAACGAGCCGCTCCGGCATCAGCCGCTGCTCGCGCAGGGCGTCGAGGACCAGGCGTGCGTACTCAGTCGCGCCACGCACCGAGGTGTGCGTGTTGTCGCGCTTCTCCGTCGTCAGGTAGAGGGCCTTGGACGCCTCCGGGCCGAGCTCCTCCACCCGGTTCTTGGTGAGGGCGGTGAGGTCGACCAGCGGGGTCCCCAGCTCCACCGACAGGGCGCGGATCTCCGCCGGGTGGTTCACGCCGAGACCGTTGACCAGCAGAGCGGTGTCGTTGTTCAGGGTGGCGTCGGCGTTGAACCAGCGGCGGACGACGGGCGTCACCAGGACGGGGCGGCCTCCACGCGCACGCACTCCCTCGACGAGCGCGGTGAGGTTGGCGCGATAGGACGCCGCGTCGGTCTGCTTGTCGTTGTGGGCGAGCTGGATGAGCACCAGGTCGCCGCGCCGGACGAGCGGCCGGACCGTCGGGAAGAGCGCGGGGTTCTCCAGATAGCTCACACTGCTCTCGCCGGAGTCGCCGTAGTTGGCGACGGCGGCGCCGCGCTTCAGGTACTGCGGCAGCTGCTGGCCCCAGCCCGAGTACGGCTCCCCCGGCTGGTCGCACACCGTCGAGTCCCCGACGAGCAGTATCTGGCGGGCGCGCGGCGCGGGGGTCACGCCGACCGCGGCCGGGGCGGGAGCGGCTCCGGCGAAGGTGAGGGTGAGGCCGGGCGTTCCGGCGGGGCCGGTGGGCTCGCCCTCCGGGGTACGGACGTTCACCGTGAAGGTACGGCGGGCACGCTGCCCCGGCGCGGTGGCGGTCTCGGCGAGCAGGGTGCGGCGGGTCTCGGCGACGACGGAGGTCCTACCCGCCGACGCCCCGCCGAGGGTCACCGCGACGTCGTACGTTCCCGGCGCGACGTCGAAGTGGCACACGACGGGTCCGGTGCCGGTGCAGTGTCCGAGGCCGCTTCCGTGCCCGCGCCCGGTTTCCTGTCCCGGCGCCGCACCGGCCGGCACGGTGGTCAGACAGCCGACGGCCGCCGTCAGCGCGACCAGCATGGCAGTGCGTTTCATACGAGCTCCTTCAGGAGGGTGCGTGGTGCCTGTCGCCCGGCGCCGTCATGGGTTCCCGTCTCCGAGCGGGCCACGTCGTGTGGACATGCGCGCCCGCGCCGACGTCATGAAACGATTCATTCATTGTCCGCACGGCACTTCCGCGAAGAGAAGATCCGAGGACGCGCCAAGAGGCAGAAAGCGCTTGCTGAGCGAGGGAAGGTTCCCAACAGACACACCGCCGGGTCAACCCCCCGCGCACCCGCGGCCTGCTCCCCTCACGAAGACGGCGCTCCCGCCCGGACGATGTCCGGCCGGGGTCTTCTCCGCTCAGCGGTCCCCGGCGGGGCGGGTGGCCCCGATCAGCCAGACCGTGGCGGCCAGGCACGCGGCGGAGAGGACGCACAGCAGCAGCGGTACGGCGCGGACGCCGGACAGCTCGATGGCCCTGCCCAGAACGGGCCCGGCGGCGACCCCGCCCACCATGGACGCGGCGATCACCAGGGCTCCGGCGCGGCGGGCGCGGGGTGCGGCCCTGCTGAGCCACGGCAGGCCGGTGGGGAAGATCGGGGCGATGAACAGCCCGGCACCCGCATACGCGTACGGCGCCAGTCCCGGTACTCCCGCCAGCAACAGGCATCCCGTCATTCCCGCGCAGGAAACGGCGATGATGGACTGCGCGGAGAAGCGCAGGGCGATCGGTGCCACCAGGAACCGGCCGACGGTCATCATCAGCCAGTACACGGAGGTGGCGGTGGCGGCGGCACCCGCGCTGTAGCCGACCGTTTCCAGGTGGGTGGGTTCCCAGCCGCCGACACCCGCTTCGACGGCCACGTGCAGCACGTAGAGGGTGACGAACACCGCCAGCACCGTGCCCAGGCTTCTGCCGCGCGCCTGCGGGCGCGTTCCCCCTGGGGAGGCTTCGCCGCCCGCCGTCCGCGCGGTCGTCCGGCGTATCCCGCCCAGGCACAGCATCAGCGGCAGGGTCACCAGCGCGAAGACGAGAAAGACGGCTCCGTAGTGCGCCGCTCCCACGGCGGCGATCAGCGCGGGGCCGAGGACGGCGCCCACGCCGAAGTGCGCGTTGAGGATGTTCAGCATCGCGGTGGAGCGCTCACCGAACCCGACCGCGAACAGCTGGTTGAGCCCGTAGTCGATGCCGCCGAATCCGAAGCCGGCCAGTAACGCCGCGAGCAGGGCGGCGGGCCAGCTCGGCGCGAGTGCGAAACCGGCCGCCCCGCCGGCCATGAGCAGGTACGAGGCGCCGATGACAGGGCGGTTGCCCACCCGCCCGTACAACTGGTCGAACAGCAGCACACCGACGACCCCGCCGACGAAGTGGGCGCTCAGTGCGAGTCCCGCTCCCGACGGGGAGAGTCCGAACTTCTCGCGCAGGGCCGGGATGGCGGGCCCGTAGAAGGCCTGGAGGGCGCCGATCAGGACGAAGCCGGCACAGGAGGCCACCACGGCCGGACCGGTGAAGATCCGTGTCCCGGGGGCTTCGGCGGGGGCTCCGGCAAGGCGCTGTTCCAGGGTGTCGTCGCTCATGTGGACTCCGTCTGCCGGCCCGCGCTCGCGCGGGCGAAGGACATGGTTGTTCCTTGCGAGTGGACGCGCGGGTGTGCGGCGCGGCAGGCACGGAGGCATGGCCTCCTGGCGCCGGGCGGGCAGCCCGGCGCCCGTTCGCCGACGAGGACGGGTCGACTACTAGGGCGGGTCGACGCGGGCGGGTCGACGCGGGCGGGCGGTCACACCGTGCCCCGGCTCACCAGCTCCGTCGGCAGGATCACCGCCGAGGTGTCCGCGCCGCCGATCTGCGCGAGCAGGAGGCGGACCATCTCGGACGCGATACGGTCCCAGGGCTGGCGGATGGTGGTGAGTTCCGGAGTGGTGGCGAGCGCCGCGGGCGAGTCGTCGAAGCCGCCGACCGCGATGTCCTCGGGCACCCGGCGGTCCGCCCGCTTCAGTGCCGTGAGGGCCCCCTGTGCCATGAGGTCGGAGGCGACGAACAGGGCGTCCATGTCCGGTACGGCCGCCAGCAGCCGCTCGGCCGCGTGTTCCCCGCTCACCCGGCTGTAGTCGCCCGTGACGACGAGCCGGTCGTCGGCCTCCAGGCCCGCTTCCGCCAGGGCCTGCCGGTAGCCGGCGAGCCGGTCGATGCCGCCGGGTGTGTCCAGCGGTCCGGTGATCGTGGCGATGCGCCGGCGCCCTGAGGCGTACAGGTGACGCACCATGTCATGGGCGCCGTCGCGGTCGTCGGCCGCGACGTAACTCACCTTCCCCGCATGGCCGATGGGCTTTCCGCAGGCGACGAGGGGCACGCCCGCCTCCCGCAGCTGGTCGGCGGCCGGGTCTCCGGTGTGGCTGGAGACGAGGAGGACCCCGTCGACGTGCCCTGCGGTGATGTAGCGCGTTATGCGGCGGCGTTCCGCCTCGGTACCGGCGATCATCAGCAGCAGGGGGATGTCGTGGTCCGCGAGGGCCTGCGTGCAGGCCCTCAGCAGCACGTTGAAGTTGGGGTCCTCGAAGAACCGCTCCTGCGGCTCGGTGAGCAGGAAGGCGACCGAGTCGGAGCGGCCGGTGATGAGCGACCGGGCGTGCCGGTTGACGACGTAACCCGTCCTGCTGATCGCGGCCTCGACCGACTCGCGTGCGGCGGGACTGACGTAATGCCCGCCGTTGAGGACGCGGGAGACCGTCCCCCGTGAGACGCCGGCCTCGCGGGCGACGTCGTGGATCGTCGGCGGCTTGGCCGCCCTGCGCCGGCCCCCGTTGGTGTTCATGGTCACGACTTTACGGCTCCGGACAGCAGGTCCAGGCTCCAGAAGCGCTGGACGACCAGGAACAGGGCGATCAGCGGGACGACGGCCAGCAGGGCGCCGGTGATCACCAGGGTGTAGAGGGACGGCTGGTTCGATCCCTGGGCGAGGAGGGTGAAGAGCCCCAGCGTGATCGGGAACTTCTCGTCGTCGCCGAGCATGATGTACGGCAGCAGGAAGTTGTTCCAGATCGCGGTGAACTGGAAGAGGAACACCGTCACCAGGCCGGGCACCATCATCGGCAGCCCGATGCGGGTGAAGATCCGCCACTCCCCCGCTCCGTCCATCCGCGCGGCCTCGACGACGTCGGCGGGCACCGCGGCGGCGGCGTAGATCCGCGCGAGGTAGACGCCGTACGGGGACAGGATCAGCGGCAGCAGGACCGAGAGGTAGGAATCGGTCAGCTCGACCTTGGCCAGCAGCAGGTACTGCGGTACGGCGAGGATCACGGGAGGCATCAGGACGCCGGCGAGCAGGACGTTGAACAGCGCCTCGCGGCCGCGGAACCGGTACATCGCGAGCGCGTAGCCGGACACGGCCGACACCGCCGTGGACAGCAGCGCGCCGCAGCCCGCGTAGAAGCCGGAGTTGAGCATCCACTGCCAGAAGACACCGTCGCGGTACGCGGTCAGGTCGCCCAGGTTGTCCGTGAGACCGGTGCCCGGCAGGAAGGTGAAGGTGGAGAACAGCTCGTCGGAGCCCTTGGTCGCGGCCACGACCACCCAGATCACGGGCAGCAGGCAGTACGCGGCTCCCAGCAGCAGGGCGGCGCTGGGCAGGAGTCCGGCGCGGCTGCGGCGCGGGCGGCGGGGCGGCCCCTGGGCCGTACCGGGTGTGGAGCCGGCGGCGGGCGCGCTCTTGCGTACGGCTACTGCGGTCACTGGGATGCCCCCTGCTTGGTGCGGGAGTTCGCCAGGCGCAGGAACCCGAACGAGAGCAGGAGCGTCGCCGCGGCGATCAGCACCGCCTCGGCGGCCGCCGCGTGGATGTCTCCCTTGACGAACGCGTCCTGGTAGACCTTCATCAGCGGACTCCAGGTGGTGGAAACGGAGTTGGTGAGCGGTTTCAGCGTGGTCGGCTCGGCGAACACCTGCAGGGTCGCGATGATCGAGAAGAAGAAGGTGAGCACCAGCGAGGGCGCCACCATCGGGATCTTGATGCGCAGTGCGATCTGCAGCGGCGTACAGCCGTCGAGCCTGGCGGCCTCGTACACCTCGACGGGGATGGCGCGCAGCGAGGTGTAGATGACGATCATGTTGAAGCCGGTGCCGCCCCAGACGGCGATGTTGGCGAGCGCGCCGTACAGCGGGACGCCGTCGAGGAGGTCGGGCTGGGACAGCCCCACCCCTTCGAGGAGGTACGCGAAGGGGCTGACGGAGGGAAGGTAGAGGAATCCCCACAGCAGCGCCGCGACCACACCCGGGATCGCGTACGGAAGGAAGATCGCGAGCCGGGAGAAGGACGCGAGCCGTATCCGGTCCGTGTCGAGCAGCAGGGCGAGGACGAGGGCGAGACCGAGCATCACGGGGACGACGATCGCGCCGTACCCGAGGACCCGGAGCGCGCCGTCCAGCAGTTCGGAGTCGGTCAGCGCGTCGGTGTAGTTCGCGAGTCCGGCCCACACCTCCTGGCGTGCGCCGCGGCCCAGGCCCAGCCCTTCGATCTCGACCTTGCGCAGGCTGAGGTAGCCGGCGTAGCCGATGGGCAGGGCGAAGAAGAGCAGGAAGAGGACCACGGCGGGGGCGAGGAAGGCGTAGGGGGCCGGCCCCGGCCCTCCTGTCCGGTGGCGTCGTCGCCGTCCGGCCGGCGGGTGGGTCCGGGAGGGCAAGGCCGAAGGGGACGGCAGGGGCGACGGGGGTGATGGGGGTGACGGGGCCGTGCGAGGCGTCGGGCGGGTCACTGTGCGACTCCGAAGCCGTTCTTCTTCAGGTCCGCGACGGTCTTGTCCTGCATCGCGGTGAGCGCCGCGCCGAAGCCCGCCTTGTTCTTGGCGGCCCGGCCGAAGGCGTCCTTGAAGGTGGTGTAGGCGACGTTGACGTTCGGGCCCCAGGCCGCGGGTGCCGTGGTCTTCGCGATCGCGGCCGCTTCGGTGTAGAAGTCGGGCTGGTTGGAGAAGTAGCCGGGGGCCTCGTCGAGCGCGCCGCCGGTCTGGGCCGCGGTGGCCGCCGGGTAGATGCCGCTCTCCTCGACCAGGGCCGCGAGCGCCTTCGGGTCGGTGTTCAGCCAGGTCGCGAACGCGGCGGCGGCCGCCTTGTGCTCGCTGTCGTTGGTGACGGCGGTGGTGGAACCTCCCCAGCTGCCGGTCGCGGGCTTCGACGCGGACCACTGCGGCAGCGGCGCCATGGCCCACTTCCCCTTGGTGTCGGGGGCGGCGGTGGTGAGGGTGCCCGGGGCCCAGACGGCGCTGACCCAGCCGATCTGCTGTCCGGTGTTGAGCGCCTTGTTCCAGGCCGGGGTGTACATCGGCTGGTTGTCTATGACGTCCTCCGCGACCAGGCCGCCCCAGAAGTCGGCGACCTTCCTGGTGGCGGCGTCGTCGATGCCGACCTTCCACTTGTCGCCCTCGGTCGTCCACCACCGGGCGCCGGCCTGCTGGGCGAGACCGGCGAAGAGGCCGGAGTCGTTGGCGGAGAAAGTGGTGAGGTCCTTGTCCGGGGCCTTCTTCTTCAACGCGCGGGCGGTCTCGGCGAATTCGTCCCAGGTGGCGGGGACCTTCAGGCCGTACTTCTCGAACAGGTCCTCGCGGTAGTAGAACATCATCGGCCCGGAGTCCTGCGGTATGGCGTAGACCGCGTCCGAACCGAGGGTGACCTGCTGCCAGACTCCGGGGGCGAAGGCGCCGCGCGCGCCGTCGGCCTCGCCCGAGATGTCGGCGAGCACGTCGTTGCTGACGAGGGTCGGCAGGGCCTGGTATTCGGCCTGCACCAGGTCAGGGGCCTGCTTCGCCTTGGCGGCCGTGACGATCTTGGTCACCAGGTCGTCGCCCGACGCCTGCTTCTTGACCGTGACGGTGATCTGCTCCTTCTTGCCCGGCCCCTTGTTCCACAGGTCCGCGACCTTGTCGAGCCCGGGCGCCCAGGCCCAGTAGGTCAGCTCCACCGGGCCGGACCGCGCGCCGGCGTCGCCGTCGTCCGACGAGCCGCAGCCGGCAAGAACCGAACCCCCCAGCGCGACGGCGGCCGACATGGCCAAAAAGCGGCGATACGAGGCGTACGACATGGGCTTCTCCCTGGGCCGGACGGCGCCCGAGACGAATGCGGGCGGCGCAGCACTGTTCTGTGAACGTTCACAGTAGAGAAACAGGCTCGACACTTGTCAATGGATTCGATGCATCGTTTTTACTACTGGACGAGCACGAAGAGTTCTGTGTACGTTCCCAGTCCATCACCAGACGAACCGCTATCCCGCAGGGGGACATCGATGCCGGAGACCACGCCCAGGGGCCTCACCCGACTCGCTTTCGGCGGTGACTACAACCCGGAGCAGTGGCCGGAATCCGTCTGGAACGAAGACGTACGGCTGATGCGCGAAGCCGGCGTCACCATGGTGAGCGTCGGGATCTTCTCCTGGGCGCTGCTGGAGCCGGATCCGGGAGCGTACGACTTCGGCTGGCTCGACCGGGCCCTGGACCTGCTCGACGCGAACGGCATCCGCGCCGACCTGGGCACCCCCACGGTCGCGCCGCCCGCCTGGTTCTACCGCGCCCATCCCGACGCCCTGCCCGTCGACCGGGACGGGCGGCGTCTGGCGTTCGGCTCGCGCGGCGCGATCTGCCACAGCTCACCGGCGTACCGCCGGGCCGCGGCCCGGATCACCACCGAGCTGGCCCGGCGTTACGCCGGGCACCCGGCACTCGCCCTGTGGCACGTGCACAACGAGTACGGCGTCCCGGTCTCGGCCTGCTACTGCGACACGTGCGGCGCCCACTTCCGGCAGTGGCTGCGCGCGCGGTACGGCACCGTCGACGCGGTCAACGAGGCCTGGGGAACCGCCTTCTGGGGCCAGCACTACCGCGGCTTCGAGGAGATCGACCCGCCGCGCACCACACCCACCACCGGCAATCCGGCCCAGCAGCTCGACTACCGCCGCTTCGCCGACGCGACCCTGCGCGAGAACTTCGTGGCCGAACGGGACATCCTGCACCGTCTGGCGCCGGGCGTGCCCGTCACCACGAACTTCATGACCGCGCTCAGCCAGTGCGACTCGATCGACTACTGGGCCTGGGGGCGGGAGGTCGACATCGTCACCAACGACCACTACCTGATCACCGACGGACGCCGCACCCACGTCAACCTCGCCATGGCGGCGGACCTCACCCGCTCCGTGGCCGGCGGAGCGCCCTGGCTGCTGCTCGAACACGCGACCTCCGGCGTCAACTGGCAGCCGCGCAACCCCGCCAAGGCCCCCGGTGAAATGGCGCGCAACTCGCTCGCCCACGTGGCCCGCGGCTCCGAGGGCGCGATGTTCTTCCAGTGGCGCCAGTCGCGGCGCGGCGCGGAGAAGTTCCACTCGGCGATGGTTCCGCACGCCGGTACCGACTCCCGGGTGTGGCGCGAGGTCGTCGAACTCGGCCGCGCGGTCGATTCGCTGGCACCCCTGCGCGCCACCCGGACGGTCGCGGACGTCGCCGTGCTGTGGGACTGGCAGTCCTGGTGGGCCCAGCAGCTCGAATGGCGTCCCAGCGAGGACCACGACGCCCGCGAGCGCGCCGACACGTTCTACGCGTCGCTGTACGACCGTCACCTGACCGTCGACTTCGCGCATCCGGAGTCCGGCCTGAGCGGCTACCCGCTGGTCGTGGTCCCCGCGCTCTACCTCACGACCGAGGCGGCCGGCCGCAACCTGCGCGATTACGTCGAGCGGGGCGGCACGCTCGTGGTGTCGTACTTCTCCGGCATCGTCGACGAGCACGACGCCGTGCACCCCGGCGCGTACCCGGGCGCGCTGCGGGACGTACTGGGCCTGACCGTCGAGGAGTTCTCACCGCTGCTGGCGGGCGAGACGGTACGGCTGACCGGCGCCGGCGGCCCGGACCTGACGGGCGACGTGTGGTCCGAGATCGTCGTACCGCGTGGGGCCGAGACCCTGTGGACGTACGCCGACGGCATCCCGGCCGGCCGCCCCGCCGTGACCCGCAACCGGCTGGGCGAAGGCACGGCCTGGTACATCTCCAGCCGGCTGTCCGGCCCTCACCTGGACTCCGTACTCGAGCGTGCCTGCGAGGACGCGGGGATCGCTCCGCGCACCGGGCTGCCGCGCGACGTGGAGGTCGTCCGCCGCTCCGGCGAGAGCGGCACGTACGTCTTCGTCATCAACCACACGGCAGCGGACGCCAAGGTGGCGCTGGACTCCCCCGGCACCGACCTGCTGACCGGTGAGCGCGTCGCGGGCGCGCTCACGGCGCCGGCCGGCGCCGTCCGTGTCGTCGCCCTTGAGGCGTGACACCTCCTCGCAGCCGACCGCCCGCGACTTCGCCCCACCCCAATCCCCACCCCCATCCATATCCCCCGCCGAAGGGACAACGGTGTTCCCACTCAGGCTCCACCCAAGACCTCGCACCACGCGCCGGACGGTACGAGCCCTGCTCCTGCCCCTGTTCGCCGGCCTGGCCCTGGCAGCCCTTCCCTCCACCACCGCGCAGGCCGCGGCCTCGCTCGGCAACGGAGGTTTCGAGGCCGGCTCCGCCCCCACACCCACCCCGGCAGGCTGGTCCACCTACTCCGCGGCGAACCAGCACGCCGCCTCCTACACCGAGGCCGGCGGCCGTTCCGGCGGTCACCGGCTCAGTCACTGGTCGTCCTCCGCCTACAAGGTGGAGACCTACCAGTACCTCTCCGGCATCGCCAACGGCCCCTGGACGCTCACCGCCTGGGTCCGCTCCAGCGGTGGCCAGAACTCCGCCCACCTCGCCCTGCGCAACTGCGGCTCGGCCGAGCAGCGCACCGCACTGCCCGTGTCCACCGGCTCGTGGGTGCGGATCGTCACGTCCGTCAGCGTGACCGGCAACCAGTGCACCATCAGCATCAACTCCGATGCCAGGGCGGGCAATTGGATCAACGTCGACGACATCACCTTCACTCCGGGGCGGACCGGCGTTCCCGCCAAGGGAGCGGACGTCTCCTCCCTCCCCAAGAGCGAAGCCCTCGGCGGGGTCTACCGCAGCTCCGGCGGCGCCGCCGGTGACGGGCTCGCGATCCTGAAGTCCCACGGCATGAACTACGCCCGGCTGAAGGTGTGGGTGAACCCCGCCGACGGCTGGAACAACAAGCCCCGCGTCCTCGCGATGGCCAAGCGCGTCAAGGCGCAGGGCATGAAACTGCTGGTCGACTTCCACTACTCGGACATCTGGGCCGACCCCGGGGCCCAGAGCAGGCCGGCGGCGTGGTCCGGTCACAGCTACGAGCAGCTCAAGGCGGACGTGCGCACCCATACGCACGACGTGATGAGCGCGCTCAAGGCCCAGGGCACGACGCCGGACATGGTGCAGGTCGGCAACGAGATCAACGGCGGGATGCTCTGGCCGGACGGTGCCACCTCCAACTGGCCGCAGCTCGCCGGGCTGCTCAACGCGGGCCATGACGCGGCCAAGGCGGTGTCACCCACGACGGCCGTCGCCCTGCACCTGGCCGAGGGCGGCGACTGGGACGGCATCCGGTGGTGGTTCGACAACGCCGTCGCACAGGGCGTGCGCTTCGACGTCATCGGGCTCTCCTTCTACGGCTACTGGCACGGCACCCTCGCGGAGCTCCAGACGACGCTGGACGGCAGCGCGGCACGCTTCGGCAAACCGGTGTTCGTCGCGGAGACCGCCTACCCGTTCCGCCTGGGAAGCAAGGACGCCCACACCGACATCATCGACCAGGAGAACGAGCTGATCCCCGGCTACCCGGCCACACCCGCCGGACAGGCCGCCTGGCTGGCGGACATCACCAGCGTGGTCGAGGCCGTCCCGAACGGCCGCGGCCTGGGCGTCTTCTACTGGGAAGCGCCATGGACCGCGGTGCCCGGCAACGGCTGGGACCCGACGGACCCGAAGTCCGGCAACGGCTGGGAGAACCAGGCGCTGTTCGGCTACGACGACCGCGCGCTGCCGGCCGTCGACTGGTTCAGGCACCGCTGAGCGCGACGCCCCGGTGACGCGGGCCCGGTACGGACCCGGTGGGGGTCCGTACCGGGCCCGCATCCGGGTCCGGGTCCGGGTCCGCGGAGCCCGGGGCGAAGGAATCCGGTCAGCCCGCCGCTCCCTCCAGGACGCACACCCCGTGGCCGCAGACGCCCGCACGCGGCCGTCCCGGCCCCGGCCGGCGCCCGAAGCCTCATCCGCGCTTGCGGAGATACGCCTCCAGCTCGGCGGCGCCGGCCAGCATCGCCCGCCCGCGGGCGGACAGCCGGCCGCGCCAGTCGCACAGTGCGGCCTCCAGCGGCTCCAGCCCGCCGGCCGCCCGCACCTGGGCGATCAGCGGGGCGATCTGCTCCAGCAGGTAGCCGCCCCGCCTGAGCTGGTGGGCCAGCCGGGCGTCCCGTACGTCGGCCTCGTCGTAGACGCGGTACCCGGTCAGCGGGTCGCGGCGCGGGCGCACCAGTCCGGCGCGCTCCCATGCGCGCAGCGTCGCGGGCCGGATGCCGAGCTTCTCGGCCAGCGGCCCGATGAACGTGCCGCCGGGCCCGGACACCGCCGCGTCGGGACCGGACGCCGTGGTGGGCGCCAGGTCGCGGAGGGCGTTCTCCACGGCCTGGAGTGTCCGCCGGTCGTCGAGGAGCTGGGCATGGCTCTCGTCGACGAGACGGAACGCCTCGTCGACCGCGCCCTCGTTCACCGCCCGCATGATCGACGCCGCCGTCCGGTGGCCGTGGCCGGGCACCAGGGCGAGGAACGCGCCCAGGGCCCGCGCGTGCAGCGGGGTGTAGGTGCGGTAACCGTGGGGCGTGCGGCCGGCGGCCGGAAGGATGCCGGCCTCCTCGTAGTTCCTGACCGCCTGCGTGGACAGACCGTGCCCGCGCGCCAGGTCAACCGGCCTGAGCCGCTCACCGTTTTGAAGGTCTCGTCCCATGGTCCTGTCGTTATCGCGGAAAAGTTTCAACCGAGGGTTCAACGATACCGTTGAAGGCATGGCTACTGACATCAAGGACACCGTCCGTGCCGTCGAGGCCGCCGCCGTCATGGGGCTGCTGCCGGCCCGGCCCCGGCTGCTCGCCCTGGGCCAGCCCACCCACGGCGAGGACACTCTGCTCGACCTGCGCAACGAACTCTTCCGGCAACTCGTCGAGCAGGAGGGCTACCGGACGATCGCGATCGAGAGCGACTGCATGAGGGGCCTGGTCGTGGACGACCACGTCACCTCGGGCACGGGCACCCTCGACGAGGTCATGGAGCACGGATTCAGCCACGGCTGGGGCAGCTCCGCGGCCAACCGCGAACTCGTGCGCTGGATGCGCGCCCACAACGACGGCCGGCCCGCGTCCGAGCGGCTCCGCTTCGCCGGTTTCGACGGCCCGCTGGAGATCACCGGCGCCGCGAGCCCCCGGCAGGCCCTCATCGCGCTCCACGGCTGCCTCGCGGCACGGGTGGACGCGGACCTGCTCCCCTGCACCGCGGAAACGCTCGACCGCCTGCTCGGCGCCGACGACCGGTGGACCGATCCCGCCGCGATGACGGACCCGTCCCGGTCCGTGGGGCAGTCGGCCGAGGCCAGGGAGCTGCGGCTGCTCGCCGACGATCTGGTGGCGCTGCTCGACGCGCAGGCGCCGCACCTGGCCACGGTGTCCTCGCGGGACGACTGGGACCGGGCGCGCCTGTACGGGCGCACCGCCACCGGCCTGCTGCGCTACCACTCCTGGATGGCCGACGCCTCACCGGCCCGCATGACCCGGTTGTGCGCGCTGCGGGATCTGATGATGGCCCGCAACCTCCTCGCCCTCGCCGAACGGGGCCCGGTACTCGTCCACGCCCACAACTCCCATCTCCAGCGGGAGAAGAGCACGATGCAGATGTGGCAGGGGCCGGTGGAGTGGTGGAGCGCCGGTGCGCTGGTGAGCGCCCGGCTCGGCGAGGGGTACGCCTTCGTGGCCACGGCCCTCGGCACGATCCGGCACCAGGGAGTGGACACGCCGCCGCCGGACACCGTCGAAGGACTCCTGTACGCGCTCCCGGAGGACCGCTGCGTCATCGACGCCCGGCGGCTGGCCACCGCCCTCGGCGACTCGCGGCCCGCGCCCCGCGTGTCCCCCTGGTTCGGCTACTCCCCGTTCGACCCGGCCCACCTGGCGGACAGCGACGGAATCGTGTTCGTCAAGGACGTCCCGCAGAGCCAGTGCCCGGCGACGGCTTGAAGTACCGCTTCACGCTTTCCGGCCCGCGATGCCTGCGATACCTCGGTCCGGCCATGAGCATCAGCGGGCGGCAAAAGGAAAAGGCAAGGAGGTCGTCCGCTCCTTGCCACTCTCAACATATAGCGCACCGGGGGGCTTGCGGCAAGGCCCAGGTGGTGCCGCAGAATTGCCGGCCAAGGCCAGAGGCTGCGGAAAGGGCAGGTTCACGCAGTGCGTGTGCTGTTGCCGGCGTACGGGCAGCGCGGGAACACCGAACCGCCGGTGGGACTCGCCGTGCGGTCGCGGGTGCCCGGCGCGGAGGTGTGGGTGTGCGCGCCGCCGGACCGTGCGGAGCCGCTGGCCGAAATTCCCTCTCGTCGAACGGGCGTTCCGAATGATTGACGTGATCGTGGCCGGCGGCGGGCCGACCGGTCTGATGCTGGCCTGCGAGTTGCGGCTGCACGGCGTGCACGTGGTCGTGCTGGAGAAGCTGACCGAGCCGACCGCGCAGTCCCGTGGGCAGGGCCTGCACGCGCGCAGCGTCGAGATGATGGACCAGCGCGGTCTGCTGGACCGGTTCCTCGCGGTCAGTGAGAAGTTCCAGGTCGGCGGTCTCTTCGGCGGAATCGCCAAGCCGTGGCCGGACCGGCTGGACACGGCCCATCCGTACGGCCTCGCCACCCCGCAGCCGGTCACCGAGCGGCTGCTCAACGAGCGCGCCCTCGAACTCGGTGCCGAGATCCGGCGCGGCTGCGAAGTGGTCGGGCTGAGCCAGGACGAGGACGGGGTGACCGTAGAGCTGGCGTACAGGGATCCCTCCGCCCGTGGGGGCGCAGCCGGCGGGGGAGACACGCGCCTGCGCGCGCGCTACCTCGCCGGGTGCGACGGCGGCCGCAGCACGGTGCGCAAACTGCTCGGCATCGGCTTCCCCGGCGAGCCCGCCAAGGTCGAGACGCTGCTGGGCGAGATGGCGGTGACCGAGGATCCGGCGACGGTCGCCGCCGTCGTCGAGGAGGTCCGCACGACGCAACTGCGGTTCGGCGCCATCCCTCTCGGGGACGAGGTGTACCGGCTCGTCGTGCCCGCCGAAGGGGTGTCCGAGGACCGTGCGACCGCGCCGACCCTGGAGGAGTTCAAGCAGCAGCTGCGGGCCTTCGCGGGCACCGACTTCGGCGCGCACTCGCCGCGCTGGCTCTCCCGGTTCGGCGACGCCACCCGGCAGGCCGAGCGCTACCGGGCGGGCCGGGTGCTGCTGGCCGGCGACGCGGCGCACATCCACCCGCCGACCGGCGGACAGGGGCTCAACCTCGGTGTGCAGGACGCGTTCAACCTCGGCTGGAAGCTGGCCGCCGCGGTCGACGGCTGGGCGCCTGATGGGCTGCTGGACAGCTACCACGACGAACGGCACCCGGTGGGCGCCCGCGTGCTGGACAACACCCGCGCGCAGATCACGCTGCTGGGGACCGATCCGGGTGCGACCGCGCTGCGGGAGCTGTTCTCGAAGCTGATGGACTTCGAGGAGGTGAACCGGTACGTGACCGGGATGATCACCGCGGTCGGGGTCCACTACGACTTCGGCGAGGGCCACGAACTGCTCGGCCGGCGGCTGCGGGACGTGAAGCTGAGGCAGGGGCGCCTCTACGAGCTGATGCACGGCGGCCGCGGGCTGCTGCTCGACCGGGCCGGCCGGCTGTCGGTGGAGGGCTGGGCGGACCGGGTCGACCACGTCGTCGACGTCAGCGAGGAACTGGACGTGCCCGCGGTGCTGTTGCGGCCGGACGGTCATGTGGCGTGGGTCGGTGAGGATCAGCAGGATCTGCTCAGCCGGCTGCCGAAGTGGTTCGGCGCCGCCGCCGGCTAAGCGGGCAGTCATGCCCGGAGCGGCGGGGCCCCGGCCGAGACGCCGGAGTGGCTGGTGGGGAACTGCGTGCGCACGGCCGAGGCCCCGGACCTGCCGCCGGGCGCCCGCCTCGCCGAACCGGAACCGGCGGTGGCCACGGCGCCGGTGGTGGCGGTTGTGCCGCTCCTGGCGCCGCACCGGCCCCCGACGAAATCGAAGACGATTCGTTGAGCCGAGGAAACGCCGAGCGATGTGGGAGCGGCCCCGGCGCCGCCCCACAGCCCCCGGTCGTCCCGGCGGGGAGGTGGTGGAAGCGGGGTGGACAGAGCTCCGCGCCCGTGCTCTCATGCTGCACGACACCAAGGTTTCCAACGTAGTACAACGACGGCACCGCACGCCGGAATCCCTCACCGGGCCGCCCATGGGCACCGCCGTGCGCGCCTGGGCGGACAGCCGCGACGCCGTGTCCGTCGGCCACGGTCCGCTCACCCGCTCCCTTCGGACCGCCGAAGGACCGGAAGCGGTTCGCGGGGAGCGAGGAGTGGCCCGGGTACGAGGTGCGCCCGGAACCGCTCTGGAACGCGGACCGGTTCAGCCGGGCGGCCTTCGCGCCGGTGTCCACCACCGCGCTGCGCCTTCAGGTGCGGTTGCGGTTGCGGCTGCGGCTGCGGCTGCGGCTCAAGGCAGCCCATGACGCCCTCGTCGAGGGCGCCTCCGAAGGCAGCCTGTCCTGCTCCGCCTCCTGACCCCCCACGGGTGACGGCGCCCCTCCCTCCTTCTCTCCAAGGGGCGGGAGGCGCTGTCGCGTGCCGCCGGCCGGCACCAGGGACAGTGCGCGATCGTCACCGGGCCGCCGCCGGAAAGACGCCCGGCAGCCGCCCTCCGGACCCCGCTCTCGCCGGAAGCTGTACGGCAACGAGTTTCCAGCCGCTCTCGAAAGGCACGGCATGGTGTTCCCTCCCCCGACCGCCCGTCCCGGGCGCTTTGCCCGGCGCCGGCTCGCGGCGGCCGCACTCGTCGGTCTCTCAGCCGTCGGAGCGGTGGCTCCGGCCGGTCCGGCGACGGCCGCCGACAACAGTCGGCAGGGCCGGCCTCACGCGTTCGACCTGCAGGCTCACCGCGGAGGACTCGGGCTCGTCGTCGAGAACACTCTCGCGTCGTTCTCGAACGCGCTCGAAACCGGGGTCAGTACGCTGGAACTCGACGTACAGATCACCAAGGACGGCAAGGCCGTCGTGACCCATGACCGGCGGATCGCCGCGGCCAAGTGCCGTGACACGGGCCCGGCGTACGCGGGGGACCCGCAGTACCCGTACGTCGGCAAGTACATCGCCGGTCTCACCTTCGCCCAGGTGCGGACACTGGACTGCGGGACGCGGACCCTTCCCCAGTACCCCGGTCAGCGTCCCAGCCCCGGCGCGAAGATGCCGCTGCTCTCCGAGGTCTTCGCCCTCGTCGAGCGGTACAGGGCCCGCAAGGTCACGATGAACGTCGAGACCAAGGTCGAGGCCGGCGCTCCGCACGAGACCGCGCCCCGCGAGCAGTTCGTCCGGGTCGTGGCGGACGAGGTGCGCAGGGCCGGTGTGCTCGGCCGGGTGACCGTCCAGAGCTTCGACTGGGGCGCGCTCATGCGGATGCGGCAGGTCGAGCCGCGGCTGCCGATCGTGGCCCTGACCAACGGACAGCAGTTCCTGCAGGCCGGCATGGAGGGCAGGTCGCCCTGGCTGGGCGGCCTGGACATCGACGACTTCGACGGCGACCTCGTCGCCGCGACGAAGTCGTTCGGCGCGGACGCCATCTCCCCGGTTCACGGCGACCCCCAGGGCGGCACGGTGAACGATCCCGGCTATGAGCCGTACGTGACCAGGGCCATGGTGGCCAGGGCGCACGCGGCCGGGATGAAGGTGGTCCCGTGGACGGTCAACGACACGGCCACCATGAACAAGCTGATCGACGACGGAGTGGACGGCATCATCACCGACTACCCCGACCGGCTGCGCACCGTGATGAGCGACCACGGGTTCAAGCTCCCGAAGGCATACCGCGCGCCCTCCCGGCCCGGCGCGGCCGCATAGCGGGCCCCCGGCCGGAAGGGGCGGCGGTGACGCGCAGGGTGCAGCCCCGGCCGCGTCGTACGGTGACGCCCTGGTCGAGTGCGGCGCGCTCGGCGGGCTCCGGTTCGGCGGCGGGATCCACGGTTCCGCGATCTCCCGCAGCCCGTCCGGAGCAATCCAACTCCACGTACCCCGCTCCAGGACCGACCCGACGAGCCGAATCCGCATAGGACACGGTCTCAACCCATTCTGTGCTCGTCTCCTCGGTCGGGTCGCCGGACGAAGCGACCAGATGCCCCCTGGCAGTGAGCTCGATGGCGCCGGTCGCCTCGCCGGATCTTCCCCCTTTTCCCGAACGCGGCAGAACATCGCCGGCATCCAAGGGCGGGCTCACCATAAGGCAGGCGGGCATCGGGAGCGCAATTAGCGATATACGGAACGGCGGAATGCATGGTACGCCGTACGGTCAGCCGTCATGGATTCAGTCGCAGGGCCATGGCTTACCAAGTAAGTCAAGACTTATCTTCAGGAAGCTTCGACCGTATGGTGTGGCTCGAATCGAAGGAGCCCCCTGTTGTCGAAAACGAATGATCCCGCTGTGCGTGCGGTTGAATCGGAGCGGGATTATGTGTCCTCCTTATACGAGTTGCTCACCGAGCGGATTTCCGAGGCGCGAGTACACCGAGCGAGTGTGCTGAAGGCCCCGGCGGAAAGCGCCGGTGAGGCATATGAGAGAGAAATCGCCGCCGAGCGTCTGGCCAAGGAAATCGGCCGGCTGGAGGGCGCCGAAAAGGGGCTGGTCTTCGGGCGCATCGACTGGACGGATGGCACGGCCCTGCGCATCGGGCGGATCGGACTGCATACGGAGGAGGACGATCTGCCCCTGCTCGTGGACTGGCGCGCGAACGCGGCGCGGCCCTTCTACGAGGCGACACCGGTCCACCCGATGGGCCTGCGGCGGCGCCGGCACCTGCGCCTCGAGGAGCGCACGGTCGTCTCGGTGAGCGACGAACTGCTGGACGGGACCGCCCCGACCGACGAGGACGTGGTGGGGGACGGCCCGTTGACCGAGGCTCTGTCGGCACGGCGTACGGGCAGGATGCACGCGGCCGTCGCGACGCTGCAGGCCGAGCAGGACGAGATCGTCCGCTCCGCCCACCGCGGGGTGACCGTGGTGCAGGGCGGGCCCGGCACCGGCAAGACGGTGGTCGCCCTGCACCGGGCGGCCTATGTCCTGTACGCGTTCCCGCGCGCCGCGGAGGAGGGCGTCCTGGTGGTGGGCCCGAACGCCCGCTTCCTCGACTACATCTCCCAGGTCCTTCCCTCGCTTGGAGAGAACGACGTCGTTCTGGCGACCTGCCGGGAACTGGCCGGAGTGTCGACGGACACGGTGGACCCGTTCGACACGGCGCGTCTCAAGGGCAGCTCCGACCTCGCCGACGCCTTGGCCGGCCTGCTGCGCGTCCACCAGGCCCCCGCCGGTGATTTCACCGTGCGGGTCGGACGGGAACTGGTCCACCTGTCCGGCGCGGAAGTCGCCACGGCACGCGACGCCGCCGTGGCAGCCGCACCGGGGCACAACCCCGCGCGCCAGGTGTTCAAGGAGCTCTTGGTCGACGCCGTCACCGACGCGGTGCAACGAGGCATGGGCGACCTCCTGGAGCAGATCGACGCCGATACCGAAAGGATGACGGGCATCGACCTCGACCGGTTCACGGGATTCGCCCAGCGCCGTGCCGAAGGCGCGGCCGATCCGGGTCCGGTCCACGAGCTGGACCTGGACGCCATCCGAGCCGATCTCCTCGACGACGCCGGCGTCGACCGAGCGGTCGAGGTGTTGTGGCCGCGGCTGGTACCCGGTGACCTCGTGAAGGCGCTCCTGACGAACGCCGGCGCTCTCGCCGAGCGCCTGCCCCGCCTGACCGCGCAGGAGCGGTCCCTTCTGCTGCGCGGTCGGGACGACCCGTGGACCGATGCCGATGTGCCGTTGCTGGACGAGGCGGCGGGCCTGGTCGACGGCCCTCCCGAGCGGACGTACGGGCACGTCGTCGTCGACGAGGCGCAGGAACTGACCGCCATGCAGTGGCGGATGATCGTCCGCCGCTGCCCGTCGAGGGGGATGACGCTGGTGGGTGACTTCGCCCAGGCAGGCCCGGTCGCGACAGCACGCGACTGGAAGGAAGCACTGAGCCCCCACGTCGGACCGCGGTTCACACTGCACAACCTGACCGTCAGCTACCGCACCACGCAGGAGATCCTGGAGAGCGTCCGGGACCTGCTCACGCGGATCGCTCCGGACCAGAAGCCCACACGGTCACTGCGAAGCGGTGAGAGCCCTCGCACCGTGACCGCACCTCCGGACGGGTCGGTCACCGCCGTCGTTCAGGAACTCCGCGCCCAGAGCACCGCGCATCCGGGCGAGCTTCTGGGAGTGATCTGCGCGGACACCAGGGTGGGCGAGCTGACGGCCCGAGGCATCGCTCACCACGCACGCATCGTGCCGGCGTCCGAAGCACGCGGCCTGGAATTCGACGGGGTCGTCGTCATGAACCCCGAGGAAATCATCACGGCCCGCCCCGGTGGGGAAAGGGACTTGTACGTAGCCCTGACCCGGGCCACCAAGCGTCTCTGCACCATCACCGTCCAGCCCGCCTGACGACCCGGCGCCCGCGTCGTCGCCGCGGGCGCATCCGGCGCGGTACAGACACCGGCCCGCGCGCACGGGGCCGCTCGCCGCCTCACCGCTCGTGGCCGCACCCGGCGTCACGCGGCCTGGTCCAGGCGGACGACGTTCAGGTCCCCTTCGCGCAGCAGGGTGGAGTCGACGTCGAGCTTCGGGTCGTACGCGTCGGGTTCGGTGCCCAGTTCCCGATCCTGGGCACGAGGCCGGAGCCCAGGAGGTGTGCCGGGGTAAAGACAGGCAGCGACTGGCCCGGGGTGTCCGCATGCACGGTGGCGGGCTCGGCCTCGGAGGCGTTCCTGAGCAGCCTCTCGATGATGTCCCTCGACGATGCAGACGGCCTCCCCTGCCCCGCACGGGACGAAGTGTGTGAACAGCGCGATGGAGAAGTGCCGGTTCGCCACGTACGACAGCTCGTGCCCGGACACCCCGGGGACGTGCTTGGCCGCCTCGTACGGGCCCATGTTGCCTCCTCCCGCGTCGGCGCGAAGAACAAGTGCAGCTCGTGCGCGGTGATCAGCCGCTTGAACCGCGGGTACGCGGTCCGCTCGATCGAGGTCTCAAGTCCCGCCCCAGGCCCAGAGGCCAGTCAGTACCAGCACCACCGGCCTCCGGCCGAATGGGTGACGGCCGGCACCGGTCGGACATCAGGATCACGTATTGGCGGCTTCTGGCCTCACCCCGGCGCTGCCCCGTACGCGGACGAGCGGCACCGGGGCGATGCCCGCCGGGCTGCTAGCGCGAAGGCGGCGGCGCGGTGCTGTCGCGCACCACGAGTCGCGTGGGGACGAGCGTGGTGCCGTGTTCTGTCGCGTCGTGACGCATCTGCCGCAGGACGCCCTCGACACAGCGTCGTCCCACTTCGGCGAAGTCCTGGTGAACGGTGGTCAGGGGAGGCAGGAAGGAGCCGGCCTCGGGGATGTCGTCGAAACCGATGACGCTGACGTCCTCCGGCACTTTCCGGCCCCGCTCGTGCAGGGCCCGCAGGAGTCCCAGTGCCATCTGGTCGTTGGCGGCGAACACCGCCGTGCAGTCCTCCCGGGAAGCGAGTTCCAGGCCGGCCCGGTAGCCGGACTCCGCCGACCAGTCGCCCCTCACCAGGGGCGGCGGGGTGCGGCCCGCCCCGGTGAGTTCGGCGCGCCAGGCGTCGGTGCGGCGCTGCGCCGCGTAGGACTCCTCGGGACCCGCGAGGTGCCAGACCGTGCGGTGGCCGAGGTCGAGCAGATGGCGCACGGCGGTGCGGGTTCCGCCCGCCTGGTCGGTGTCGACCACGGTGTACCGGTCGCCGGCGTCCGAGTCGGCCACGACGACCTGGACGTTCGGCGGCAGGGAGAGGGCCACCGCGTCGAGCAGGTGCACCTCCAGGATGACGATGACGGCGTCCACGGCCAGTTCCCCCAGCCGCGAGAACGCGCCGCGCACCTCGTCCTGCGTGGGGACGGCGACGGGCAGGAGCGTGACCGCGTAGCCCTCGTGCGCCGCGGAGAGGGCGATCGCCTCCAGGGTGCGTACGTTGCCCGTGGTGGAGAGGCCGAAGGTGATGACGCCGATGGTGCGGAACTCGCCGCTCTTGAGGGCCCGGGCGGCGCTGTTGGGCCGGTAGCCCAGCTCCTTCATGGCCGCCAGCACCTGCCGCCGGGTCTCCTCCGTCACGCCCGCGTACCCGTTGGAGACGCGGGAGACGGTCTGCGAGGAGACCCCGGCCAGGTGGGCGACGTCCGCCATGGACGCGCTCTGGCCGCGGCCGGCGGCCCGCTTCCCGGTGCGCGCTCTCACCCGCGGCCTGCCCGCCGAGGTGCTGTCCGCTGTCTCCACCCGTATCCCTCGCTGCCTGAACCGCGGTTTCCCGAACGACCCTTGACCACCGTCTTCGGGGCAGTGTAGACATGCCGCCATCGGATGTTTGCGCAAACATTACAGCCTTCGAGCCCTCTTGCGGAGCGTGATGTTTACGTAAACATCACGGCGGTGCACGACGCCGGTTCCGGGACGGACGAGCGAGGAACGACATGACGACGCTACAACCGCCGGTGGCCACGGGACGGCGCCCGGACCCGGCCCCGGTGAAACGGAGCCGCCGCTCCTGGACGGGATGGGGTTTCATCGGCCCCTTCGCGGCGGTCTTCGCCCTTGTCTTCCTGGCCCCCATCGGCTACTCGGTCTACCTCAGCCTCTTCCGTGACCGGCTGATCGGCGGCACCACCTTCGTCGGCCTGGACAACTACCGGCAGGCGCTGGCCGACGACCAGTTCTGGGCCTCGCTCGGCCGGGTCTCGGCGTTCCTCGCGGTGCAGGTCCCGGTCATGCTGCTCATCGCGCTGTTCGTGGCCCTCGCTCTGGACAGCGGACGCCTGTACGGCAAGGACTTCTTCCGGATCTCGGTCTTCCTGCCGTACGCCGTGCCCGCCGTGGTCGCCACCCTGATGTGGGGCTTCATGTACGGCACCCGGTTCGGCCTGGTGGGCGACATCAACGACGCTCTCGGTGTCTCGCTGCCCGACCCGCTCTCCACCGGCCTGGCCCTGGCGTCGATCGGCAACATCGTGACGTGGGAGTTCGTGGGCTACAACATGCTGATCTTCTACTCCGCGCTGCGGGTCGTCCCGCACTCGCTGTACGAGGCCGCGGAGATCGACGGGGCCGGACAGTTCCGCGTCGTCACGGCCATCAAGCTCCCCGCGATCCGCAGCGCCCTGGTCATCGCGACGATCTTCTCCATCATCGGCAGTTTCCAGCTGTTCAACGAGCCGGTCATTCTGCGCGACCTGGCACCCAACGCCATCACCACCGACTACACCCCGAACTTCTACACGTACGCGCTGTCCTTCGACGGCCAGCAGCACAACTACTCCGCGACGGTCGCCATCGTCATGGGCCTGATCACGATGGTGATCGCCTATGTCGTCCAGCTGCGCGGCATGCGCAAGGGAGCGTGAACGATGAGCAGCCCCGCCACCACCGCCTCCCTGCCCACCCGTCCGCCGGCCGGCACATCCGGCTCCGCGCCCCGCCTGCGCACACCCCGGGGAAAACGGCACTCTCCCGGGCGCCCCCGGCGCAGCGTGCTGCTGACCGTGCTCACCGGCCTGGTCGTGCTCTACGCCCTGGTGCCGCTGCTGTGGCTGGTCATCAGCGCCACCAAGACGCAGGAGGGACTGGCCGGTTCGTTCGGGCTCTGGTTCGACGGCGACTTCGCCCTCTGGGACAACATCGGCACGACGTTCACGTACAACGACGGCGTCTTCACCCGCTGGCTCCTGAACACCCTGATGTACGTCGGTCTCGGCGCGGGCGGGGCCACCTTCCTGGCGGTGCTGGGCGGTTACGCGCTGGCGAAGTTCGCCTTCCCCGGCAAACGCGCCGTCTTCGCCGTCGTCATCGGCGCCGTCGCCGTGCCGGGAACAGCCCTGGCCGTGCCCACTTTCCTGATGTTCAGCAAGATGGGGCTGACCGACACCCCGTGGGCGGTCGTCATCCCCTCACTGATCTCGCCCTTCGGCCTGTACCTGATGTGGGTCTTCGCCACCGAGGCCATCCCCACCGAACTGATGGAGGCCGCCCGCATCGACGGCGCGGGCGAGGTGCGCACCTTCTTCCAGGTCGGCCTGCCCCTGCTGGCGCCCGGGATGGTGACCGTGCTGCTGTTCACGATGGTCGCCACCTGGAACAACTACTTCCTGCCGCTGATCATGCTCAAGGACCCGGACTGGTATCCGCTGCCCCTGGGCCTGAACAGCTGGAACGCCCAGGCCACGACGGCCGGCGGCGAACCCGTCTTCCACCTGGTGATCACCGGCTCGCTGATCACCGTCCTGCCGCTGATCGCAGCGTTCCTGCTGCTCCAGAAGTACTGGCAGTCCGGCCTCGCCGCCGGAAGCGTCAAGGAATAGTCCGAATTCCGCCACGAAGAAGTGGAAGCGCCACCATGCCCATGAACACCCGCCGCCTGCTGCGCGGCATCGGCGTCGTCTGCGCCCTCAGCCTCGGGACGACCGCCTGCGGCGGCTCCGAGGAGGGCGGCCCGCACCAGAAGCAGGTCTCCGCCGAGAGCATACGGGCGGCCCTGAAGAAGGGCGGCACGCTCACGGTCTGGGCCTGGGAGCCCACGCTGAAGCAGGTCGTCGCCGACTTCGAGAAGAAGTACCCCGCCGTCGACGTCGAGGTCGCCAACGTGGGCACCAACAACGACGCGTACACCGCCCTGTCGAACGCCATCTCGGCGAAGAAGGGTGTCCCCGACGTCGCGCAGATCGAGTACTACGCACTGGGTCAGTACGCACTGACGAAGGGCCTCGACGACCTGGCCCCTTACGGCGCCGACAAGCTGGCCGGTACGTACTCGCCCGGTCCGTGGAACGCCGTCACGTCCGGCAAGGCCGTCCACGCCCTGCCGATGGACTCCGGGCCCATGGCCATGTTCTACAACAAGAAGGTCTTCGACAAGCACAAGGTCAAGGTGCCGGCCACCTGGGACGAGTACGTCGAGGCCGCCCGCGACCTGCAGAAGGCCGACCCCAAGGTCTACATCGCCAACGACACGGGCGACGCGGGCATGGCCACCAGCATGCTGTGGCAGGCCGGTTCACGCCCCTACACGGTCGACGGCACCAAGGTGAAGATCGACTTCTCCGACACCGGTGCCAGGAAGTACACCGAGACCTGGCAGAAGCTCCTCGACGAGAAGCTGCTCGCGCCCGTCACGGGCTGGACCGACGCGTGGTACAAGGGCCTGGGCGACGGCTCCATCGCGACCCTGACCACCGGCGCCTGGATGCCCGCGAACTTCACCACCGGTGTGAAGAACGCCTCCGGCGACTGGCGCGCCGCACCGCTGCCGCAGTGGACCGCGGGCGACAGGGCCAGCGCGGAGAACGGTGGCAGCGCCCTGGCCCTGCCCGCGCTGGGCAAGAACAAGGAACTCGCCTACGCCTTCACCGAGTTCGCGAACTCCGGAGAGGGCGTGCAGACCCGCATCAAGGGGGGCGCCTTCCCGGCGACCACCGCGGATCTCCAGTCGGACGCGTTCCAGAACGCCGAGTTCCCCTACTTCGGCGGGCAGAAGGCCAACAAGATCTTCGCCGAGTCGGCCGCGAACGTCGCCGACGACTGGTCGTACCTGCCCTACCAGGTCTACGCGAACTCGATCTTCAACAACACCGTCGGCAAGGCCTACGTCTCCGGCACCACGCTCTCCCAGGGCCTGAAATCCTGGCGGGACGCCTCCGTCAAGTACGGGAACGAGCAGGGCTTCACCGTTGAGAAGTAAAGGGACCGCCATGATTTCCACCCTCCTGTCCCAGCTGAACGGGCCTGACGGTGACTCCGCCCCACGCCTCGCGTACGGCGCCGACTACAACCCCGAGCAGTGGCCGCGCGAGGTGTGGGAGGAGGACGTCCGGCTGATGCGCGAGGCCGGCGTCAACATCGTCTCCGTGGGGATCTTCTCCTGGGCCCGTATCCAGCCGGCCGAGGACGTGTGGGACTTCGCATGGCTCGACGAGGTCATGGATCTCCTGCACGCGGGCGGCATCGGGGTCGACCTGGCCACCGCCACCGCGACTCCGCCGCCCTGGCTCACCACGGCGCACCCGGAGATCCTCCCGGTGACCGCCTCCGGCGAGACGGTGTGGCCGGGGGCTCGGCAGCACTGGCGCCCCACCTCGCCGGTCTTCCGCAGGCACGCGCTGCGCCTGGTGCGGCGGATGGCGGAGCGGTACGCCGGCCATCCCGCCCTGGTGGCCTGGCACGTCTCCAACGAGCTGGGATGCCACAACGTCTACGACTACTCCGACGACGCCGCCACCGCCTTCCGGGACTGGCTGCGCGCCCGCTACACCACCGTGGACGCACTCAACCACGCCTGGGGAACCGCCTTCTGGTCCCAGCGCTACAGCGACTGGGACCAGGTCCTGCCGCCCCGGCTGGCCGCGTCCCACCCGAACCCCACGCAGCAGCTGGACTTCAAACGCTTCTCCTCCGACGCGCTGAAGGAGCATCTGCGCGCGGAACGGGACATCCTGCGCGAGATCACGCCGGGCGTGCCCGTCACCACGAACTTCATGGTGATGGGCGGCACCAAGGGCATGAACTACGCCGACTGGGCGGGCGAGATCGACTTCGTCTCCAACGACCACTACGTCCACCCCGGCCCCCAGGACCGGGACGAGCTCTCCTTCTCCGCCAACCTCACCAGCGCGATCGCCGGCGGACGCCCGTGGTTCCTCATGGAGCACTCCACCAGCGCCGTCAACTGGCAGCCCGTCAACCTGCCCAAGGGTCCGGGCGACCTCGTCCGCGACTCCCTGCTGCACGTCGCGCACGGCGCCGACGCCGTGTGCTTCTTCCAGTGGCGCCAGTCCGCGGCCGGCGCCGAGAAGTACCACTCGGCGATGGTGCCGCACGCCGGAGCCGACAGCGATCTCTTCCGCACGGTGACCGGCCTCGGGCGCACCCTCCAGGCGCTGGCACCGGTCGCGGGGACCGAGCGGGAGCCGGCGCGGGTGGGGATCGTGTTCGACTGGGAGTCGTGGTGGGCGAGCGAGCAGGACTCGCACCCCACCTCCCGCCTCGACTACCACCAGGAGGCCCTCGACTGGTACTCGGCGCTCCTCGCCCTCGGTATCCGGGCCGACGTCGTCACCACCAAGGACGACCTGGACCGGTACCAGCTGCTGATCACGCCCGTGCTGCACATGGTCCCCGCGCCCCTGGCCAAGGAGCTCACGCGGTACGCCGAGAACGGCGGCCACCTGGTCACCACGTACTTCTCCGGTGTGGTCGACGAGAACGACCACGTCTGGCTCGGCGGCTATCCGGGCGCTCTGCGCGACCTGCTCGGCATCCGCATCGAGGAGTTCGGCCCGCTGCCGGCCGAGGACGCCGTGGAGCTGGACGACGCGAGCACGGGCACGCTGTGGACCGACCGGATCACCGTCACCGATCCGGGGGTGGAGGTACTCGCCCACTACCGCACGGGGACGTACGCCGGCCGCCCCGCCGTCACCCGCCGCGCCGTGGGCCGGGGATCGGCCTCGTACGTCTCGACCCGGCTGGGAACGGACGGCCTCGCCGGCCTGCTGCCGCGGCTCCTGGCCACCGCCGGAGTGGAGAGCGAGCTGCCCGATGCCGCGCGGGGGCGCGTCGAGCAGACCGTACGCCGCAGCGCCGACAGCCGCTACCTGTTCCTGGTCAACCGGACCGACGAGCCGGTGCCGCTGCCCGGACTCACCGGGGAACTCCTGGTCGGCCGGACCCACACCCACGACGCCCTCGTCCTGGCGCCCAGGGAGGTCGTCGTACTGCGACAGCCCGCCCTCTGACACCCCGAACCACGAGTTGGGAGCACACGATGGCACGCCGCACCCGCACACGACGACTCCTGGGGGCCGTCGGCATCACCGCGCTGGCCACCGGGGCCGCCCTGGTCACCGTTCCTCAGCCGGACGCACAGGCCCGGACCGCAGCACCGGCCTCCGCGCCGGCCTCTTCCGTCACCGTCCGGCCCGACCCCTCCTACCGGCACGAGAGATTCCAGGGCTGGGGCACCAGCCTGGTCTGGTTCGCCAACGCCACCGGCGACTACCCCGAGGAGATACGCCAGAAGCTGGCCGGACTCCTCTTCGGCGACGACGGGCTCGCCCTGAACATCGCCCGCTACAACATCGGCGGCGGCAACGCCCCCGACGTCAAGGACTACCTCCGTGCCGGAGGAGCGGTCGAGGGCTGGTGGAAGGCCCCGGAGGGCACCACCCGCGAAGACACCGACTGGTGGAGCGCCGAGGACCCGGCCGACTGGAATCCGGAGGCGGACGCCGATCAGCGCTGGTGGGTGGACCGGATCAAGGACGACATCGACCACTGGGAGACGTTCAGCAACTCACCGCCCTGGTTCATGACCACCAGCGGCTACGTCTCCGGCGGCTTCGACGCCACCACCGACCAGCTCAAGACCGGATCCGTCGATGACTTCGCCGCCTACCTGGCGGGCGCGACCGAGCGGCTGGAGAAGGCGCACGGCATCGACGTCGACACCGTCGACCCGTTCAACGAACCCAACACGAACTACTGGAGCACCCGCCTGGGAGCCGACGGCCAACCGGTCGGCGGCCGCCAGGAAGGGGCCCACATCGGCCCCGGGCTCCAGCAGAAGGTGCTCCTCGCGCTGGCTCCGGCGCTGAAGCGGTCGACGACCGACGCGAAGATCTCCGCGATGGACGAGACCAACCCCACCCTCTTCGCGCAGAACTGGAACACCTACCCCCAGGAGGTGCGCGACCTCGTCGACCAGATGAACGTCCACACCTACGGCACCGGCGGCCGCACCTCCGTGCGCGACCTGGCCAAGGCGGCCGACAAGCCGCTGTGGATGAGCGAGGTCGAGGGCGACTGGGGCGACGGGCAGGACTTCGAGGACATGTCGCCCGGTCTCGGACTGGCCCAGCGCATGGTCGACGACCTCCGTGAACTGGAGCCCCGGGCCTGGGTGTTCTGGCAGCCCGTCGAGGACTACGACAACATGAAGCCCGGCGGGGAGTCGGCCGGGGGCGGCAACTGGGGCAGCATCCAGCTCCCGTTCAGCTGCACCGCGAAGGACACGCTCGCGACGTGCCCCATCCGTACCAACACCAAGTTCGACACCGCGCGCAACTTCACCCACTACATCAAGCCCGGTGACCGGCTGGTCAACGTCGACGACACCTCCAGTGCCGCCGCCGTCTCCGGGAAGGGCGACGCGGCGACGGTCGTCCACGTCAACAGCACCACCGGCGCCCGTACGGTCACGGTCGACCTGTCCAAGTTCGGCCACGTCTCCCGCAACGCCACCGTCACCCCCGTCGTGACCAGCGCCGAAGGCAAGCTCGAACGGCACCGGGCCGTCGCGGTCAGCGACCGGAAGGCCACCTTCACCGTGCCCGCCGAGTCGGTGACCTCCTTCGTCGTCAACGGTGTGTCCGGCGCCGCCAGGGACGCCGCCCTGTTGCAGAAGGGCCACACGTACCGGCTGACCGGCGTCCAGAGCGGCAAGGAACTCACCACCGCCGGCAACGGCACCGGCCTTGTCATCAGGGCCGCGGGCGCGGACACGGCCGACACCGGCCGGCAGTGGCAGCTGCGGCAGATCAGCGGTGACACCGGCAACCGGAAGCGGTACGTGTTCACCAACCCGGCGGAGGGAAAGCGCCTGGCCGCCCGCGACGGCGCCCCGGTGCTGGAGGCCGACAGCGGCCGCCGCGACGAGGCCGCCCAGTGGATCATGTCGACGACCGGCGACGGCACCTGGACCCTCGTCAACGCCGCCACCGGAAGAGTGCTCGAAGTCGGCGGCCAGGCCACGCACGACGGAGCCGCCGTCACGCTGTGGACGCCGAACTCCGGATCCCACCAGCGCTGGAAGGTGTCCGACGTAACGGACCGCACCGGTTCCCGGCCGGAGTAGCCACCCGGGCACGCACCCCGGCACACGCCGCTGTCTCCGCCGAGTGTCCACGGCGGAGACAGCGGCGTGTGCCCGTTCTCGCCCGTCCGGGCGGTGCGGCGCGACGGCGTCAGGGGAACCGACGCACTAACGACGCGAGTTGCGTCCCTTGGGACCGAGGACAACCCTCGGTGTGTCATCGCGCCCGAACGGCGCGGGCTCATCAAGGGACGAGGAGCCGGCCATGCCTCAGTTCGGCCCCGGGACCACCACGTGTTCCGCTGTGCTCACGCGAACGTCGCACGTCGTGCGGCCCGCCGAGGAGAGTCGTGACGACGAGCTGCTCGCCACCGGTTTCGTCGCGGGCGACGAGCGGTGCGTGGAAGCGGTGTACCGCTGCTGGGGATCGCTCGTGCACACCCTGGCCCGCCGGGCCCTCGGCGACGACCACGAAGCCGAAGACGTCACCCAGCAGGTCTTTCTCGCCGCCTGGCGCGGCCGCCACGGCTACCGCCCGGGGCAGGGCGGCCTGGCGGGCTGGCTGGTGGGCATCACGCGCCACAAGATCGCGGACGCTCTCGCCGCCCGGGCGCGCCGGGCGGAGCTTGTGGCGGCGGCTTCCACACGGTACGAGCGGTCTCCCGCGCCCGGCACCCGCGGCGGCGCGGACGAAGCGCTCGACCGTGTTCTCGTCACGCGGAAGCTGGAACGGCTCCCGTCGGCTCAGCGACGCGTGGTGGGCCTTGCTTTCTACGGCGACCTCACACAGACGCAGATCGCCGACCGCACGGGGCTGCCCCTGGGAACGGTGAAGAGCCACATCCGCCGGGCGCTGTGTTCCCTGCGCCGGTCCATGGAACCGGATCCGGGTACGACACGCGCCCGGTGAGTGCGTCCGCCGCCGGGTCCCCTGCGGAAACATCGGTATCCGATCGGTGGACGGCGCGGATCCGCGGACGCCCCGGGGAGGGAGACACGGTGTGGGAGATGCGGTGTGGGACACCGATGTCGTCGTGATCGGCGCCGGCGCGGCCGGTCTGTCGCTGGCGCACCGGCTGAGCGGAGCACCTTCTGCGCGGCGGCCGTTGTCGGTCGTCGTCGTGGACGCCCCCGCGGGCCCGCTCCGGCCGGCCCGGCGTACATGGTGCTTCTGGGAGGAGCCCGGCGGGGAGTACGACGACGTCCTGTCCGCCCGCTGGGACCGGCTGCGGGTGACGGGACCCGACGGGGCCCGGGTGCTGGGCGAACCGTCTCCGCTCCAGTACAAGATGCTCGCCTCGGAGAACTTCGAGCGGCTGATGTCCGAGCGCCTGCGCCGTGCCGGGCACCGCAGGTTCGAGGCCGTCGTCGAGACGGTCCAGGACGTTGCCGGCGGCGCCGAGGTGCGCGGGCGCGACGCGGCGGGCCGCGATGTACGGATCCGGGCGCGCTGGGCCTTCGATTCCCGTCCGCCCCGTGAGCCGTATCCGGCGCGCACCACCCTGCTCCAGCACTTCCGGGGCTGGTTCGTGAAGACCGGCCGTCCGGTGTTCGACCCCTCGGTCGCGGACCTCATGGACTTTCGCACACCGCAGCCCGGCCACGGCCTCTCCTTCGGCTACGTCCTGCCGTTCAGTGCCCACGAAGCGCTGGTGGAGTACACGGAGTTCTCCCGGCGGGTTCTCACCGAGGAGGCCTACGAACGCGCCCTGCGCCACTACACGAGGGACGTGCTCGGCCTCGGCGATCTGCGCGTCACCGCCACGGAGCAGGGGGTGATCCCCATGACCGACGCCGTTTTCCCCCGCAGGACGGGCCGGTGCGTCTTCCTCATCGGCGCGGCGGGAGGGGCGACCCGGCCCTCCACCGGCTACACCTTCTCCGCGACGCAGCGTCAGACGGGGGCCATCGCCGAGGCGCTGCTGGAGGGACGCACACCGCTCGTCCCCGCCCCCCACCCGGCCCGGTCCAGAGCGCTGGACTCCGTCATGCTGCGGGCGCTGGACACCGGGCGCGTGGACGGCGCTTCGTTCTTCACGCGCCTGTTCCGCGAAGTCCCGACGAAACGGCTGCTCCGTTTCCTCGACGGCCGCACCCCCTGGTGGGAGGACGTCCGTATCGGCCTGCACACGCCCGTGCGCCCCATGCTCCGTACCGTCCTCGAAGTCCCGCGTCTGCCCAGGCGCGCACCCGCCCCATGAACGGCCCACCCGGGCGAACCGCCTCCCCCACGAAGAGGACCGCATGTCCCTCCTGCGCGATGCCGACCTGTCCGCCGCCTTCGACCACGCCTCGCGGACGTACGACCGGATGACCTCGGCCAGCCCGGGCTACCACCGCCACCTGCGCCGCTCGGCCCGCAGGCTCGGTCTCCCGGCCGCCGGCAGAGGTCTGCGCCTGCTCGACCTCGGCTGCGGCACCGGTGCCTCCACCGCCGCACTGCTCCGTGCCGCGCCCCTCGCCGAGGTGACGGCCGTGGACGCCTCCGCGGGCATGCTGGAGCGGGCACGGGCCAAGCCCTGGCCACCCGGTGTCTCCTTCGTGCACAGCCCCGTGGAGCTGCTGGACACAGCGGGTGTCCGCGGACCGTTCGACGCCGTCTTCGCGGCGTACCTGTTCCGCAATGTCGACGATCCGGACCAGGTCCTGGCAGCGGTCCGCTCCGCTCTCGCGCCGGGCGGGCGCCTCGCCGTCCACGAGTACACGCTCAGCGGCCGCCCGGCGGACCGCGCGGTGTGGACGGCGGTGTGCAGGGCGCTGGTGATGCCGCTCGGCCGGTGTCATGGAGACACCGAGCTGTACGACCATCTGTGGCGCAGCGTCGTCGCGTTCGACACCGCGGACGCGTTCGCGGCCAGGCTGCGCGGGTCCGGCTTCGCCGGAGTGCGGGTCCTCCCCCTGCCCGGGTGGCAGACCGGGATCACGCACACCTTCGTGGCGCACGTGCCCGGCGCGACGGACACGACGGACACGACGGAGGAGTGCGCGTGAGGCGCGACAGGAGCCCGCTGCGGCACGGCCGCGACCCCAGGGCGCGGGTGCTTCCGGCACGCCCCGGCCGTGAACGCGCTCCGGAGCCCGCACCGCGGGTCGCGGTCGTCGGCGGCGGCATCGCGGGCCTCGCCGCCTCGGCCGCTCTCGCCGAACGGGGCGTCGGCGTCACCCTGTACGAGCGCGACAGCGGGCTCGGGGGACGGCTGGCCGGCTGGCCCGTCGAGCTGACCGACGGCTCGACGGCGACGATGAGCCGTGGTTTCCACGCCTTCTTCCGGCAGTACTACAACCTGCGGGCGCTGCTGCGACGCGCCGACCCCGGGCTGCACACCCTGACGGGCCTTCCCGACTACCCGCTGCGCCACAGCGGCGGCATGTACGACAGCTTCGCGAAGGTGCCGCGCACTCCCCCGCTCAGCGCACTCGGATTCGTCGCCCGCAGCCCGTCGTTCGGATGGGCGGACCTGCTGCGCATGAGCCCGCGGGCCGCGCTGCCGCTGCTGGACGTCCGCGTGCCCGGTGTCTACGAGCGGCTCGACGGCGTCAGCGCGGCGGACTTCCTCGCGGACATCCGGTTCCCGCAGGCCGCACACCACCTCGCCTTCGAGGTGTTCTCCCGCAGTTTCTTCGCCGATCCCCGCGAACTGTCCGCGGCCGAGCTGGCCCTGATGTTCCACATCTACTTCCTGGGGTCGAGCGAGGGCCTGCTGTTCGACGTGCCGCGCGAACCGTTCCCGCAGGCGCTGTGGGAGCCGCTGGCCGGCCACATCGACGGCCTGGGCGCCCGCATCCGCACCGGGACACCGGTGGAAGCCGTGCGTCCGGTCGACGGCGGCACGCTGGAGGTGACCGCCGCAGGGCGCGCCGCCCGCCACGACGCCGTCGTACTGGCCCTGGACACGGAGGGACTGCGGCGGGTGGTGGCCGCCTCGCCGTCGCTGGGCGACCGGGCCTGGCGCGCCGGGATCGCGGCCCTTCGCACCGCGCCGCCGTTCCTGGTGTCGCGTCTGTGGCTGGACCGGCCGGTGGCCGCGGACCGGCCCGGCTTCCTCGGCACGAGCGGGTACGGCGACCTCGACAACGTCAGCGTGCTGGAACGCTGGGAGGGCGAGGCCCACCGGTGGGCCCTGCGCACCGGCGGATCCGTCGTCGAGCTGCACGCCTACGCCGTGGCGCGGACCGGTGACCGGGAAGCGGTCCAGGACCGGGTGCGGCGGCAGCTGCACCGGGTGTACCCGGAGACCCGCGACGCGAAGGTGGTGGACGAGCGGCACGAGTGGCGGCACGACTGTCCGCTGTTCCCCGTCGGCGGCTACCGGGGGCGCCCGGCGGTCCGCACGCCCGACCCGTCCGTCATGGTGGCCGGCGACCTGGTGCGTACGGAACTGCCGGTGGCGCTGATGGAGCGCGCCGCGACCAGCGGCTTCCTCGCGGCGAACGCCCTGCTCGCACGGTGGGGGCTCCAGGGGCACACCCTGTGGACCGTGCCGGACCGGGGCCGCTCGTCCGCCCTGCGGGCGCTCGGGCGGCTCGGCACGCGCTGACGGCCGGGGCCGGCGCGGAGCGCCGCCGGCCCGGGGCCGCGGCGTCAGCCCGGGAACCGGCCGGTGCTGCGGAGCTGCCACCGGCGCTGCGCATAGGCGAGGTCGTCGCGCCACAGCCGTCCGGCGGCGGCGCGCATCAGCGGCCGCAGCACGGGGGTCAGAGCGCGGGCCGCGGCGAACCCGGGCCGGTCGGACGCGGCGACCACCGCCTCGGTCACCGCGGTGCGCGGCCGGCCGTGGAGGTCCGGCTCCAGCGGGGTGGCGTGCGTCTCGACGACCGATCCCGCCCCCTCCCCCTCGGTGATGTGCATGACGACGGTGCGGGGTTCGGGCGCGGTGAAGACGGCGGTCACGGGGACGACGACGCGGCCCGCGAGTCTGAAGGACACCCGCACGGCGAACGCGTCGTCGCCGTCCTCCACTTCACCGCCCGGGGCACTGACGACGCGGAGGTCGACGAAGGAGTACGGGTGGAACCACGCACCGTGCCAGGGGTCGAGCCTGTTCGCCACGATGTCCTGCGGCTCGCACACACCCGTCCCGGTGTACACGGCGGCCACGGCGGACCGCGGACGCGCCGGTACGACGGGCAGCTCCAGCGGTGCCTCACCGCCCGCCTCGTCCAGCCGCACCCACACCAGGACACCGTCGTCGTACGCGGGGAACGGCTCCCAGCCCGCGTACGCCTTTCCGTCCAGGGCCAGCCCGTGCCAGTGGCAGACGAGGGTGCCGCAGCGGACGGGGCTGCGGCCCAGTGGCGCGCCGAGGTGCGGACACGCTCCGGGACCCGCGACCGGCCGCCCCCGCGCGTCACGCCAGGCGACGACCTCCACGCCGGCGACGGTGCGCCCGAACGAGCCCTTCGACGTGATCTCGCGGGCGTCCGCGAGGACGTACCAGTTCCCGGACGGACGGGCGAGAGCGCGTTTGAGCGCGGCATCGATCACGGCGGGGCGGGCGTCGCGCCAGGTCGGACGCTGCTTCTCCCAAGGGGTCGGCGTACGGCGGAGACTGAGGGGGAAGCGGCGGCGGCCGGCGGGTGGCGGGGACGTCATGCGAGCTGCTCCTCCACGGGCGTGGCGGCCGGGCCGGCGGGGCGCCCGGTTCTCGTGCGCGACGCCCTGCTCCTGGCCACGGCCAGCCGGCTGAGGCCGTCGAGAGCGACCACTGCCCTCCGCAGGGGCGGGACCACCGCGCGCCGGTGGACGCACGCGTACCCGTCGTCGGCGATGGCTTCGAGGATGCCGCCGTACAGGGTGAAGGCAGTCCGGATGCAGGGGCGGGAGACGGGGTCGAGCATCGGCAGTCCGGGGGCTGCCTTGCGGTACACGCCCTTGGTGACATGCGCCGCGGCCTTGAGCGCTTCGACGATCCGGGGGTCGTTCCGGCCGGCCGCCCGGCTCCAGAGCAGCAGCTCGCGGTCGACTCCGTGTGCGGCCAGCAGATCCGCGGGCAGATAGACCCGCCCGCGGTCGAGGTCCTCGCCGACGTCCCGCAGGAAGTTCGTCAGCTGGAACGCCACTCCGAGGGCCGCCGCGTGCGGTGCGGCCTCGGAGCGCGGCACGACGGTGCCGAGCACCGGCAGCATCTGCAGGCCGATCACGGCGGCCGATCCGTGCATGTACCGGTTCAGGTCGTCCATCGTCGGATAGTCCGTCACTTCGAGGTCGCAGCGCATGGAGGCGAGGAAATCGTCGAAGTGCCGGGGGTCGATGCCGTACCGGGCCGCGGTGTCGGCGAGGGCGTGGACGACGGGTTCGGGGCTGTGGCCCGTTCGCAGTCCCTCTCGCAGACGTGCCGCCAGGGCGGTCAGCCGGGCGCCGCGTTCGGCGGCGGACGCCCGGGTGCCCAGGTCGTCGACGATGTCGTCGGCCCAGCGGGCGAAACCGTACAGGGCGTGGACGGCCGGCCGCCGCTCGACGGGCAACAGCCGGGTGGCGAGGAAGTAGGTCTTGCCGTGGCGGGCGTTGAGGCCGCGGCAGTGCGTGTAGGCGGCGCGCAGGCGGGGCTCGGTGATGCCCGCGGCCGCCAGTTCCCGGCGCGTCATGGGGTGCCGCCCCCGGGGGCCCGGCGGCTGCCGCGGGTCCGGGCGGGTCCCGCGGCTCCGGTGATGCGGGCGGCCGCGAGTTTCCCGGAGATGAGGACGGTGGGCACGCCGACGCCCGGGGTCGTTCCGCATCCCGCGATGACGGCGTTCGCCGTTCCGCGGACCAGGTTGCGGGGGCGGAAGGGGCCTGTCTGGGCGAAGGTGTGGGCCGCCGAGAACGGCGTACCGGCCGCGTGTCCCTGCCCGGCCCAGTCGGCGGGGGTGATCAGGCACTCCTCCTCGATGGCTCCTGCGAGGCCGGTGAGCCCGCGTCGTTCCAGTTCGGCGAGCACGCTCAGGCGGTAGTGAGGGGCGAGGTCGTGCCACTGCTCGCGGCTCGGGCCGATGTCCGTGTTGGGGCAGGGCGCGAGGACGTAGTGCACGTGCCGTCCGGCCGGGGCGAGCCGCGGGTCGGTGGCGGTCGGCCGGGTGATGAGCAGGGACGGGTCGCTCATCAGCCGCCCGGTGCCGGTCAGCTCACGGAAGGTTTCCTTCCATTTCGCTCCGAACGAGATGGTGTGGTGGGCCAGTTGCGGCCAGGTGCGGTCGGTGCCGACGTGCAGGACGACGGCGGACGGGGAGTGCCGCAGGGCGAGGGGGCGTTTCGGCCTGCGGCCCAGCAGGCGGTAGGTGACGGGCAGGTCCGGTGTCAGCACGACCGCGTCGCAGGGAATGCGCAGCTGGTCGGTGACGACGGCCGTGACTCTCTCTCCCCTGCGTTCCAGCCGGGTGACGTGCTGGCCGTACCGGAAGACGGCGCCGGCCTCGGCGGCGGCATCGGCCATGGCGCGCGGAAGGGCGTGCATGCCTCCCATGGGGAAGTAGACGCCCGCGACCGTGTCCATGTAGGCGATGACCGCGTACGCGGCGAGGGCGCGGGCGGGCGGGACTCCGGCGTACAGGGCCTGGAAGGAGAAGACCCTTCGCAGCCTCTCGTCGGTGAGGAAGCGGCCGATCCGGGGGTCGAGGCGGCCGAAGCCGCCCAGCACCGCGAGACGGGCGAGGTCGGGGTGCAGGAGCTGGAACGGCGAATCGAAGTTCGTGTCGATGAAGCGCCGCATCTGGACGTGGTACAGATCCTGCAGCCAGCCGCGCAGGCGGCGGTACCCGAGGGCCTCGCGCGCGCCCGCGAAGCTCTCGATCTCCGCCTCCATGGCCTCGGCGTCGGTGTGCACGTCCAGGGCGCTGCCGTCGGCGAACTGCGCCCGGTAGGCGGGCTGCAGTGCGACGAGTTCGAGCCGGTCGGTGAGTTTTCGGCCGACGGCGGCGAACGCGTCCTCGACGAGCTCCGGCATGGTCAGCACGGTCGGGCCCGTGTCGAACCGGTAGCCTCCCCGGTCCACACGGCCGGCCCGCCCACCGGGCTGTGTGTCGCGCTCGACGACGGTGACCCGGCGGCCCGCGCCGAGCAGGTGCAGCGCGGCGGACAGACCGGCGAGTCCGGCTCCGACCACCACGACGTGGTCGGTCCGCCCCTTGACCGTTCGCATCACCGGTCTCCTTCCGCGGCCCCGGCCGTCAGCAACAGAGCCGGTACGGCGTCCTGCACGGGCCCGGTGCGCGCAGGCGTCACGCCGGTCCGGGGCGCGGCCACGGCGTTCAGCAGCCGGGCGAGGCGGGCCGACGCGGGCGACGACAGGGCGGCCGCGGCCAGCCGGCGGGCGCTGACCGCCAGCAGCTTCTCGATCCTCGTCTCCACGGCGCCGCGCGCCCCCGTGGAGACGAGGACCTGCCGTACCTCCTCCAGACCGGCCTGGGTCAGGGCAGGGTTGCCCAGCGCCTTGTCGAGCACGGACAGGGAGTCCGTATCGCCTCGCGAGGCCGCCGTCGTGCGTGCGACGGCGACCAGACAGGTGAGCCGGCCGGCCCTCATGTCGTCGCCCGACGGCTTCCCGGTCGTGCGGGGGTCGCCGAACATTCCCTCGATGTCGTCGCGCAGCTGGAAGGCGATGCCCGCGTTGCGGCCGGCGGAGCACAGGGCCCCTGTGGTCCTGTCGTCGGCCCCCGCGAGAGCGGCTCCGAGCGCGAGCGGCCGTTCGACCGAGTACAGCGCGGACTTGAGGCAGGCGGTGCGCATCGCCCTGGCGACCGACCGGAAGCCGGCCTCCTGCCCCGGCCCTTGCCCTTGCCCTTGCCCTTGCAGATCCAGGTACTGCCCCGCGACCATCTCCATACGCAGCGCGCGCCACAGGCTCAGCACCCTCGGCCGGACGCCGTGGCCGTAGGGGGTGTCGGCGATGATGTCGTCGGCCCACACCAGTGCGAGGTCGCCGCCGAGGACGGCGGCGGAGGCTCCGAAGGAAACGGTGCCCGGCGCAGTCGTCTCCGACGAGGGGTACTGGGCCTCCAGCCGCGTGTGGAGGGCGGGGCGGCCACGGCGCCTGGTCGACCCGTCCATCACATCGTCCAGGACAAGGGCGCATGTCTGGATCAGTTCGAGCGCCGCCGCCACGCGGAGCGCCGCGGGCCTCTCCCCTTCCGATCCCCCGCACGCACGCATCGACCACCACAGGAACTGGGACCGCGTGCGTCCGCCCCCGTCGAGCGTGAAGTCGGCGACGCGTTCCGTGATGTCCCGGGCGAAGGTCTCGTCGAGTGTCCGTGCCTGTGCGATCCGTTCCCGAAGCAGTCCCTCCAGCACCTCGCCCACCGCGGCGGGCACATCCCCGTCGACGCCGGCGCAGGAACCTCGGCCCGTGTCCGGCCCGCGCGTGGCCGGGACCGGCTCGGTGGAAACGCTCGGATGCATCATGGTCCTCCGCGGGGATCGACGGGTGTTACTCGTCCTTCTGGGAAGACAGGCCGTTCGGATGCGCCACCACCGTTTCGCGTGGGACGGCGGTCGGCGTCCACTCGATCACATGCGGACGATCCGGCTTTTCAATGACACACGGGAGAACGTGTGACGCACACGAAAGGCGAACAGCCGTTCGGCGGTACGGGTTCTCGTGTCACCCGAGGAGCAACGACTCGACGACCCCGGCCCCGGAACGCAGGCCGTGCAGCCGCCCGGTGCCCGGCCCATGCGGTGTCGTCGTCCATCCGGGGCCGGCGAGCAGCAGAGCCGGACGGGCCCTGGCGCCTCGCAGGCCCCATTCCATCCCCGAGAGGAGCTGGACCGGCGCGTGGTCGGCGGTCGAACGGGACTGTGCCCACAGCACCACCACCGACGGGCCGATCCGGCGTACCGCCGCGCAGAGGGCCTCGGCCGGAAGGGCGGCGCCGAACATTCTCGCGGGCAGGCCCCGCCGGCCCAGAGCGGCCGTGAGCACCTCCAGGGGGAGGGTGTGCTGCTCGCCCGGTACGCAGGCGAGCAGCACGGGGGCGATGCCCGCCGGCCCGCGCACCGTTCGTACGCGGCGGACGGCCGACGAGATCTGCCAGGACAGCAGGTGCTCGACCTCGACGTAACGCTCGCCGGAAGAGGCCCACTTGCGTCCCACCGCGTGGAGCGTGGGAGCGAACACCTCCTCCCAGGCCGCGACCAGGCCGTGTTCGGCGAGCGCGGCGTCGAGCAGTTCCTCGACGGCGGGCGCGTCGAGGCGTACGGCCGCACGGGCGAGGCCGCGGCACTCCTGCCTCGCGTCCCCGAGCGGAAGGGCGTTGCGGCCCCCGGGCGACAGAGCGGTGCGCGGCGCCGGGCGGCGTCGGCGAGGAGGATCG
>NZ_JBSFUB010000037.1:0-64554 GCF_053591575.1 Streptomyces altiplanensis
CCGGCGAAGTACAGGGCGTCGCGCCCGTGCCCCGCCCCCAGCTCCAGCACGTCCTGCGCGCCGGCCACACGGAACACCGCGGCGGCATGGACCGCGGCTGCGGAGGGGGCGTCCCCGTACATCCGCGGGTGGTCGGCGTACGTCCGCTGCCACTGCCCGCGCTGCGCGTCGGCCGGCTCGCGGCCCTGCTCCGGCATCGTTTCTCCCGTGGGTCCACCGGCGCCCCGCACCGGGGCCGGGCCCAGCGTAGGACCGGACACCGGTCCCGCCCCGCCCCAGCGCGCCCGCGACCCTCCGGCGCCACTCCGAACGGCCCACGACCAGCCGCTTCGCCCCCGGGTCACGGACCCGGGGGCGAAGCGTGGAGCGGTGACGCGGCAGGCCGTGCGGGCCCGCGGTCCGAGGCCCGCGCGAAGGTCAGTCCGCGTGGCCGAGCTGCAGGTCGCGTTCGGTCCGTCCGCCGCCGGCGACCTGGAGCACGGTGGCGACCGGCGGGTAGCCCGCGGCGATCACCGTGTACTCGCCGGACGACAGGTCGATGAAGCGGAACGTGCCGTCGGGCCCCGTGGTGAGCGTGTCCACCACGTTGCCCCCGGCGTCGAGCAGCGTCACCCGGGCGTCCTCGACGGGCCGGCCACCGGTCGCGCGTACGGTGCCGCGCAGCATCGCGCCGCCCGCCAGTTCGATGTCCTGCCTGGTCTCCCGCGAGGCCTGCACGCTCACCGGCAGCGCGGCGGGCCGGAACGCCGGGGCGCTCCCCGCCAGGGTGTACTCCCCCGCCACCAGCTCCGTGATCACATAACCGCCTTCGCGGCCGCTGCGCGTCGACGCGACGACCTCTCCGCGTACGTCGGTGAGCGTCACGGCGGCGCCGGGCACCGGTGTCCCGTCCGCGGTGCGCACGGTCCCGGCGAGGCGGCCCGCACCGCCGAGCACCACGTCGAGTTCGACGGGTCGTTCGCCGACGGTGACGGTGACGGCCTGCGGCTGGTGCCCGCCGGCCGCCGCGATCATCACGTACGACCCCGATCCGGCCACGCTCAGCGCGTACCGCCCGTCGTCACCGCTCGCGCCGCGCCCGACCTGGCGCCCCGACCCGTCGATGAGGGTGAGGGCGGCGCGCGGCACGACGCTGCCGTCGTGGTGCTGGACGGTGCCGCAGACGGGCACGCCCGCCGGGCAGGGGGCGGCAGGGTACGGGGCGGCGGCCCGGGCCGTGGGGATCGTGGAGGGCTCGGCTGCGGGGGCGTTGTGGGACACCAGCGGTTTCTCCTTGAGGAAGCAGGCGATGAGCAGGCCGAGGACGAGCACCGGCACGAGGTAGAGGAAGATCCGCGGCATCGCCTCGGCGTACGCCCCGATGTAGGCGTCGCGCAGCGCGGGCTCCATGGCGTGCACGAGCTGGGGCGTGATGCCCGCCGGATCGGGGAGGCCGGTGCCCGCGGGCAGCCGCTCGGCGAGGGCGTCGCCGAGCCGGTTCGCGAAGAGGGTGCCGAAGACCGCGGCGCCGACGCTGCCGCCGATCTGCCGGAAGTAGTTGTTGGCGCTGGTGGCGGTGCCCAGGTCGGCCGGGGGCACGGAGTTCTGCACGGCGAGGATGAGCACCGGCATGACCAGGCCGATGCCCGTGCCCAGTACGGCCATCCAGACGCTGTAGTGCAGCCGCGAGGTGTCGGCCTCCAGCCGGGACAGCAGCCACATGCCGAGCACCGAGCAGGCGCTGCCGGCGACCGGGTAGACGCGGTAGCGGCCGGTGCGGCTGATGAGGAGTCCCGAGACGATCGAGGCGACGACCACACCGCCCATCATCGGCAGCATCAGCAGTCCGGACTCCGTCGCGCTGGCGCCGTCGACCATCTGGAGGAACGTCGGCAGGTAGCTGGCGGCGCCGAAGAGCGCGATGCCGACGACCGCGCCGACGAGTCCGGTGACCGTGAAGACCGAGTCGCGGAACAGCCGCAGCGGCATGAGGGGTTCGGGCGCGTAGTGCTCGGCGACGACGAACAGCAGGGTCGTTCCGGCGGCCCCCGCGGCGAGGCCGAGGATGACCCGCGAGTCCCAGGCGTACTCCGTACCGCCCCAGCTGGTGAGCAGGACCAGACAGGTGGACGCGGCGGCGAGCAGCAGCGCGCCGAGTACGTCGAGGCGCGGCCGTACGCCCGGCTTCGGGAGCTTCAGTACGACGGCGATGACGGCCATGGTCACCAGCCCGAACGGGACGTTGATGTAGAAGCACCAGCGCCAGGACGCGTGGTCGGTGAAGAACCCGCCGAGCAGCGGCCCCGCCACCGACGCGAGGCCGAAGGCGGCGCCGATGAGCCCCATGAAGCGGCCGCGGTCCCGGGGCGGCACGATGTCGGCGATGATCGCCTGGACACCGATCATGAGACCGCCGGCGCCGATGCCCTGGATGGCGCGGAAGGCGATGAGCTGGTCCATGGTGCGCGACCAGCCGGCCAGCGCCGAACCGACGACGAAGATGACGATGGCGAACTGGAAGACGCCTTTGCGGCCGAACAGATCGCCCAGTTTTCCGTAGACCGGGAGACCGATCGTGGCGGTGAGCAGGTAGGCGGTGATCGCCCACGACATCCGGTCCAGGCCCTGGAGTTCGCCGACGATCTTCGGCAGGGCGGTGGCCACGATCATCTGCTCCAGCGCCGCGAGGAGCAGCGCGAGCATCAGCCCGAAGAAGACCAGCCGGACGCGGCGCGGGCTGAGGGGCCGGTCCTCGGCCCTTTCCGCGGGGGCGAGTTGGACCGGGGGTGGCGGCGGCTCAACGGCCCCGGCCGCCGCCGTCTTCGCCAGAGTGATCCCGCCCACGTACTGCTCCCCTCGTCGCACTGCGCCGCCCTTTTCTCGCATTACGCGACAACTGGGAGCAAGCGGGGCGATTGAGGAGGGAGGCGTACGCGGGCGGCTTCACCCCCGGTGGGAGCCCCTGCGGCGCACAACCGGCGCGCGGGGAAGACCACTCGAACCGGTGACGGGCTACTTCTCGACCTCGGCGGCGAGGTTGGCGAGCAGGACGTCGTAGATCCGGCCGAGGCCCTTGGGCGCGAAAGTCCTCTCGAAGAAGCCGCCGATGCCGCCGGCGCCGTCCCAGACGGTGGTGACGACGGCCTTCGACCTGCCCTCGCCGGCCGGGGTGACGGTCCAGGTGGTGACCATGGACGAGTTGCGGTCCTTCTCGACGAGCTGCCCGTCGGTCGGCTCGGTCACTTCGAGCAGGCAGTCGCGGACGCGCTTGCTGGTGGCCTGGAGCTTCCAGTGCACGAGGGTGCCCTCGCCGTCGCCGCCCTCGCGCACCTCGTACTCGGAGAAGTGCTCGGGCAGGAGCTTTCCGCGCGAGCCGCTGTAGTCGGCCAGCGTGTCGAACACCGTCTCCGCATCCGCCGCGATGATCCGCTCCGTGGTGGCCTCGACCTGCGCCATGCCTGTTCCTCCAGCACTTGGGTTTTCAAGGGTGCGGCTTACCCAACCACCTCCGGTGGGGCCGCCCAAAATCGGGGCCGCGGCAGAGACCCGTCAGCGGCCCCCCGGCCGGCCTTTCCGCGCCCGCGGGCCGGGGGTACGGCGGCAAAATGAGTCGACACACCACCTGCTGAACGGTGGTATGAACACCGGCCGCCGCGTGAAGCAGCCGTCGCGCGGTGGCCCCGCCCCGAGTCCGGAAGGTGCTCATGTCCGCTGTCCGGATGCATGCCGACGAGGCAGACATCGACGTATCTCTCGTACGGCGCCTGGTCGACGGGCAGTTCCCGCAGTGGGCGGACCTTCCCGTGGAGCCCGTCGTCTCCTCCGGCACGGAGAACGCCATGTACCGGCTCGGCGAGGACATGGCCGTCCGGCTCCCCCGCAGGGAAGGGGCCGCCGGCGACGTGGAGGGGGAACAGCGGTGGCTGCCGCGGCTCGCTCCGCACCTTCCGGTCGCCGTTCCGGCCCCGCTCGGGAAGGGCGGGCCCGCCGAGGGCTATCCCTGGAGCTGGTCCGTCTACCGCTGGCTGGAGGGCGGGAACCCCGTCGCCGGCCGCGTCGCGGAACCCGGCCTGCTCGCCGGGGACCTGGGGAAGTTCGTCACCGCGCTGCGGGAGATCGACCCCGTGGGCGGGCCACCGTCGAGCCGGGGGGTTCCGCTGGCGGCGCGGGACGCCCCGACGCGCGCGGCGATCGGGGAGCTGCACGGAATCATCGACACCGAAGCGGCGACCGCCGCGTGGGAGGAGGCCCTGCGGATCCCCGAGTGGTCCGGGCCGGCCGCCTGGTCCCACGGTGACCTGTCGCCCGGGAACGTACTGGTCGACCGTGGACGGCTCAGCGCCGTCATCGACTTCGGGGCCGCGGGCGTCGGCGACCCCTCCGTCGACCTGATCGTGGCGTGGAACCTGCTGCCCGCCGAAGCGCGCGGCGTCTTCCGCGAGGCCCTGCGGGCCGATGACGCGACCTGGGCGCGCGGCCGCGGATGGGCCCTGTCGATCGCGCTCATCCAGCTTCCGTACTACCGGAACACGAACCCGGTGCTCGCGGCCGGCGCGCGGCACGTGATCCGTGAAGTCTTCGCCGATCACGGCTGCGCGGCACGGGCCGGCCGGGGAACCGGCGGCTGACGCGGACTGCCGCCGGCGGGCGAGGGACGCCGCCGCCGCACGTCGGCAGCGCCCTGGGCACGCCAGTACCCGGGGAACGCTCCCAACGGCCTTTCCCACGGCGGCGGTTGCCGCCGCGCCGTCCGGGGCTCCGGCCGGTTCGTGGCGATAACCGGCTGCTTTGCCCGTCCGGCCCTGGATACAGTGCGGCCCCATGAGCAGCGGCGGCACACACCTGCGGGACATGACCATCGGCGACTGCGAGGCCGTCGCCCGCGTGCGGGTGCGGGGATGGCAGTCGGCGTACGCCGGGATGATCCCCCAGGCCCACCTCGACGCGATGAGCGTCGAGGAGGACGCCGCGCGGCGCCGCGCGCATCTCGCCGAAGCCGAGGCCGCGGGCACGGGTGCGGGCGCGGGCGCGGGCCGCAATGTGGTCGCCGAGCGCGACGGTCAGGTGATCGGCTGGGGCTGCTACGGGCCGTACCGCGACGAGGGGAAGCCGGCCACCGGCGCCGAGCTGTACGCCCTCTACGTCCTGCCGGAGCACCGCTCGACCGGCGCCGGCCGCGCCCTGACGGCCGAGCTGCTCGCCCGCGCCGCCACCGACGGCCACCCGCGCATGCTGCTGTGGGTCCTCACGGAGAACGCCCTCGCCCGCCGCTTCTACGAGAAGGCGGGCTTCGTGCCCGACGGCGCCGAGGCGTCCTTCGACGTGCGGGGCGTCGCCGTCCCCGAGACGCGTTACGCGAGGCGGCTGAGCGCGGCGGACGCGGCGGCCGTCAGACGCGGGTGACCCAGCGCCGCTTCGAGCACCGGCCGCGCCCGCGCGTCCCGCAGTTTCCCCAGGCCCTCGACGCAGGCGAGCGCCACCCGCCAGTGCGGGTTGCCCGGCGCGAGCAGCCCGCGCAGGGTGGTGATCAGCGCGGGTACGGTCTCGGGCGCCCGGAGCTCGGTGAGCAGCCGCACCGGGTGCAGCGCGTACGCGGTGCGCAGCGGGTTGGTGGCGAGCGCGGCGGCGGCGCGGGCGGTGCGCGGGTCGCCGAGGCGCGCCAGCGCGTACGCGGCGGTGACGCACCGCTCGGGATCGCGGTGGTTGAGGAGCAGTACCAGCGTCTCGAAGGCCCGCCGGTCACCGGCGCAGCCGAGGCGGAAGGCGGCGGTCTCGCGGGCCCACAGGGGCCGTTCGGCCTCGGTGAGCACCAGGGCGAGCTCGTCCAGGTCCTCGGTGGCGAACAGCCGCTCGTACGCCGCGAAACCGTCCGCCCCGGCCTCCGTCCCCGCGTCCGCCCCGCCCCGTGCCTCGCCCCGCACCCGGTCCATGAGCGACCGCAGCTCCTCGTCCATGGCGTCAGCGTATAAGCGCACCGGGCGTCCCAGATCACATCCCGCCAGGTCTCTCCAGGGCTGGCGCGCTCGTTACTGGCCGGTTACCCTCAAGTGAGCGGGCCACCCCCCGCTGATTGACCACCTCGTGGCGGCCTGGTGACGCAGCCGCCCGAGTGCTTTGTCGGTTCGGTGTTTTTCTCCGCGACGTGACTCCGGGACAGGGTCCGTCGGCCCTCGCACTACGACCTGCGCTTTCCGCACGCGATTCGCGACTCTTCCGCACCGTGCGCCCCTCAGTCGTCACTCATTCTCTGGAGTCCCCTGATGGACATCCCTCTCCGTACTGTCGCCGTGGTCGGTCTCGGCACCATGGGCACCGGCATCGCCGAGGTCCTCGCCCGCGCCGGCCGTGAAGTCATCGGCATCGACATCAGCGAAGCAGCCGCCCGGCAGGCCGTCTCCTCGCTCGAAGCCTCCACCGCCCGCGCGGTGGAGCGCGGGCGCATGACCGACGAGGAGCGGCGGGACGCCCTCGCCCGTTTCCGTACCTTCTCCGACCTCCAGGCCGTCGCGGACGCCGATCTCGTGATCGAGGTCGTGCCCGAGTCGTACGAGGCCAAGCAGCAGGTCTTCCGCGCCCTCGACTCCATCGTGCGCCCCACGACGGTCCTGGCCACCGGCACGAACGCGCTGTCCGTGACCCGTCTCGCCGCCGATTCGGCGCGTCCCGAGCGCGTGCTGGGCCTGCACTTCTTCAACCCGGCGCCCGCGATGAAGCTGGTCGAGATCGTCTCCTCGGTGCTCACCGCGCCGCAGGCGGTCGAGGCCGTCACCGCGCTCGCCCGGGATCTGGGCAAGGAACCGGTCGCGATCGGCGACCGGCCCGGTTTCGTCGCCGACGGCCTGCTCTTCGGCTACCTCAACCAGGCCGCCGCGATGTACGAGGCCAAGTACGCGTCCCGCGAGGACATCGACGCCGCGATGCGGCTGGGCTGCGGCCTGCCGATGGGCCCCCTCGCCCTGCTCGACCTGATCGGCGTCGACACGGCCCGCACGGTCCTGGAAGCGATGTACTCCGAGTCCCACGACCGGCTGCACGCGCCCGCCCCCGTCCTGAAGCAGCTCAGCGAGGCGGGGCTGCACGGGCGCAAGTCGGGCCGCGGCTTCTACACGTACGCGGCGGCCGGCAGCCAGGAAGTGGTGCCCGACGCGCTCACCCCCCGGGAGTCCGCGGACGCCGCCGTCGGCCGGCCGGTGCGGTCGGTGGGGGTCGCCGGCTCCGGGACCATGGCGTCCGGCATCGCGGAGGTGTTCGCGAAGGCCGGGTACGAGGTGGTGCTCGCGGCCCGGAGCCAGGAGAAGGCGGACAAGGCGAAGGCCCGTATCGCCAAGTCCCTTGCCCGCTCTGTCGACAAGGGCCGGATGACGGCCGAGGCGCGCGAGGAGGCCCTGGGCAGGGTCGCTCCCGCCGACTCGCTCGACGCGTTCGCCGACGTCGACCTGGCGGTGGAGGCGGTCGCGGAGGACCTGGAGGTCAAGCAGCAGCTCTTCGCGACGCTCGACAAGGTCTGCAAGCCGGGCGCGGTGCTCGCCACGACCACGTCCTCGCTGCCCGTCGTCGCCTGCGCCCGCGCGACCTCGCGCCCGCAGGACGTCGTCGGGATGCACTTCTTCAACCCGGCGCCCGCGATGAAGCTGGTCGAGGTGGTCCGTACGGTCCTCACCTCGGACGAGGTCCACGCGACCGTCCGCGAGGTGTGCGGGAAGGTCCGCAAGCACCCCGTGGACTGCGGCGACCGGGCCGGGTTCATCGTGAACGCGCTGCTCTTCCCGTACCTGAACAACGCGGTCAAGATGGTGGAGCAGCACTACGCGTCGCTGGACGACATCGACGCCGCGATGAAGCTGGGCGGCGGCTACCCGATGGGCCCCTTCGAGCTCCTCGACGTGGTCGGCCTCGACGTCTCCCTCGCCATCGAGCAGGTCCTGCACCGCGAGTTCCGCGACCCGGGCCTGGCGCCGGCGCCGCTGCTCGAACACCTGGTGGCGGCGGGGTGCCTCGGCCGCAAGACGGGGCGCGGCTTCCGGGAGTATGCCGGGCGCTGAGCGGGAGGGTGTGACCGGATGGGGCGGGCTGCTGGAGCCGGCCGGCAGTCCGCACCCACAGGCGCGCTCTCCTGCGCAGATGCAGTACGTTCGGAGCATGTCCCAGCCCGCTGACTCCCCCCGACGGCCGTCCCGTACGAGCTCCGCGTCCGACGCGCCCGAAAGCGCCGCGGGCAGCCGCGCGGCGGCGCAGCGGCTCAAGATGCGCCGCGAGCTGTCGGCGGCGGCGATGGAGCTGTTCGCGACGAAGGGGTACGAGGCGACGACCGTCGACGAGATCGCCGCCGCCGGCGGGGTCGCCCGCCGGACCTTCTTCCGGCACTTCCGCTCCAAGGAAGAGGCGATCTTCCCGGACCACGACGACACGCTGGTGCGCGCCGAGGCGGTCCTCAACGCGGCGTCCCCGCACGAGCACCCGCTCGACACCGTCTGCCGGGGCATCAAGGAAGTCATGCGGATGTACGCGGCGTCCCCCGCGGTCTCCGTCGCCCGCTACAAGCTCACCCGTGAGGTCCCCACGCTCCGCGAGGCGGAGATCGCCTCGGTGGCCCGCTACGAGCGGCTGTTCACGCGTTACCTGCTGGGCCACTTCGACGAACACGACCACCACGACGACAACGACGACCCGCTGCTGGCGGAGGTGGCCGCCTCCGCCGTGGTGACGGCCCACAACCACGTGCTGCGGCGGTGGCTGCGGGCGGGCGGCCAGGGCGACGTGGAGGCGCAGCTGGACCACGCGTTCTCGATCGTCCGCGACACCTTCGGCACCGGCATCGGCGCGGGCCGCTCGGCGGCCCGTCCGAAGCAGGCTCAGCCGGCGTCGGCCTCGGTGAGCGGCGACGTGCTGGTGACGGTGGCCCGCACGGACGCGCCCCTGGACGAGGTCATGCGCACGATCGAGCGAGCGCTCAAACAGAACTGACCGGACAGGTCCACCACCGGACGAAGACGCCGTCCGCCCCCGGAAGCCGGGAGGCGGGCGGCGTCTTCACGTGCTCTGATGAATCCAAATCGATCGATCATCGCTCACATGTGACGGCGAGGTGACAAGTGAGAGAAATTGTTGGCACTCAGTGTCTTGTCACGTGGCACGGGGTGTCATACGTTGATGTTGTCCGGGCGGCCGGCGTGCAGTGATCTCCCGTACGCCGGCTGTCCCCGCAAGCCATGTGCCTGCGCGCCCGGACGCCTGCGTCACAGGCAACCTCCCGCGCTACCCGCGCTGCCGAAAACCCGCACCACCGCCGAACCGACGGCACACCTCCACAGCAGCACCCCGACGTTCCCCCTCATAGCGTTCCCCCGAGGACGCGCTTCGCCGGAGGCACCCCGTGAAGGAAATCCTGGACGCGATCCAGTCGCAGGACAGTTCCGCCGCAGACTTCGCGGCCCTGTCCGTCCCCGAGTCGTACCGCGCGGTGACCGTGCACAAGGACGAGGCCGAGATGTTCGCCGGCGTCGCCAGCCGCGACAAGGACCCCCGCAAGTCCCTCCACGTGGAGGACGTGCCGGTGCCCGAGCTCGGTCCGGGCGAGGCCCTGGTGGCGGTCATGGCCAGCTCGGTCAACTACAACTCCGTCTGGACCTCGATCTTCGAGCCGGTCTCGACCTTCGGCTTCCTGGAGCGGTACGGCAAGCTCAGCGACCTGAGCAAGCGCCACGACCTCCCGTACCACGTCATCGGCTCCGACCTCGCGGGCGTCGTCCTGCGCACCGGCCCCGGCGTGAACGCCTGGAAGCCCGGCGACGAGGTCGTCGCGCACTGCCTGTCCGTCGAGCTGGAGTCGTCCGACGGCCACAACGACACGATGCTCGACCCCGAGCAGCGCATCTGGGGCTTCGAGACCAACTTCGGCGGCCTGGCGGAGATCGCACTCGTCAAGTCCAACCAGCTGATGCCCAAGCCGGGCCACCTCAGCTGGGAGGAGGCGGCGGCCCCCGGCCTGGTCAACTCGACGGCGTACCGCCAGCTCGTCTCGCGCAACGGCGCCGGCATGAAGCAGGGCGACAACGTGCTGATCTGGGGCGCGAGCGGCGGACTCGGTTCGTACGCCACCCAGTTCGCGCTGGCCGGCGGCGCCAACCCGATCTGTGTCGTCTCCAGCGACCAGAAAGCGGACATCTGCCGCGCGATGGGCGCCGAGGCGATCATCGACCGCAACGCCGAGGGCTACAAGTTCTGGAAGGACGAGCGCACCCAGGACCCCAAGGAGTGGAAGCGCTTCGGCAAGCGCATCCGCGAGCTCACCGGCGGCGAGGACATCGACATCGTCTTCGAGCACCCCGGCCGCGAGACCTTCGGCGCGTCCGTGTACGTCACCCGCAAGGGCGGCACGATCACCACCTGCGCCTCGACCTCGGGCTACATGCACGAGTACGACAACCGCTACCTGTGGATGTCGCTGAAGCGCATCATCGGCTCGCACTTCGCGAACTACCGCGAGGCGTGGGAGGCCAACCGCCTGATCGCCAAGGGCAAGATCCACCCCACCCTGTCGAAGGTGTACTCCCTGGAGGACACCGGCCAGGCGGCGTACGACGTCCACCGCAACCTGCACCAGGGCAAGGTCGGTGTGCTGGCCCTGGCGCCCCGCGAGGGTCTCGGCGTCCGCGACCACGAGCTGCGCGAGCAGCACATCGACGCGATCAACCGCTTCCGGGACGTCTGATGAGTGAGCGTCGGAAGGACCGGCCCTGGCTCATGCGGACGTACGCAGGCCACTCGACCGCCGAGGCGTCCAACGAGCTGTACCGCAACAACCTCGCCAAGGGCCAGACCGGCCTGTCGGTCGCGTTCGACCTTCCGACGCAGACCGGCTACGACCCCGACCACATCCTCGCCCGCGGCGAGGTCGGCCGGGTCGGGGTCCCGGTGTCCCACCTCGGTGACATGCGCCGGCTGTTCCAGGACATCCCCCTGGAGCAGATGAACACCTCCATGACCATCAACGCCACCGCCATGTGGCTGCTGGCGATGTACCAGGTGGTCGCGGAGGAGCAGGGCGCCGACATCACCAGGCTCCAGGGGACGACGCAGAACGACATCGTCAAGGAGTACCTGTCGCGCGGGACGCACGTCTTCCCGCCGGTGCCGAGCCTGCGCCTGACGACGGACATGATCACCTACACGGTGAACCACATCCCCAAGTGGAACCCGATCAACATCTGCAGCTACCACCTCCAGGAGGCCGGCGCCACGCCGGTCCAGGAGATCGCGTACGCGATGAGCACGGCCATCGCCGTCCTCGACGCCGTACGGGACAGCGGTCAGGTGGAGCCGGAGAAGTTCGGGGACGTCGTCGCCCGCATCTCCTTCTTCGTCAACGCGGGCGTCCGCTTCGTCGAGGAGATGTGCAAGATGCGCGCCTTCGGCCGCATCTGGGACAAGGTCACGCGCGAGCGGTACGGCATCGAGGACGCCAAGCAGCGCCGCTTCCGCTACGGCGTGCAGGTCAACTCCCTCGGTCTGACCGAGGCACAGCCGGAGAACAACGTCCAGCGCATCGTCCTGGAGATGCTGGCCGTCACCCTCTCCAAGGACGCCCGGGCCCGCGCCGTGCAGCTCCCCGCCTGGAACGAGGCGCTCGGGCTCCCCCGCCCCTGGGACCAGCAGTGGTCGCTGCGCATCCAGCAGGTGCTCGCCCTGGAGAGCGACCTGCTGGAGTACGAGGACATCTTCGCCGGGTCGCACGTCGTCGAGGCCAAGGTGGAGGCGCTCGTCGCCGAGTCCTTCGCCGAGATGGACCGCATCGCGGAGATGGGCGGCGCGATGGCGGCCGTCGAGTCCGGCTACCTCAAGTCGCAGCTGGTCTCCTCGCACGCGGAGCGCCGCGCCCGCATCGAGTCGGGCGAGGAGAAGATCGTCGGCGTCAACTGCTACGAGTCGACCGCGCCCAGCCCGCTCACCGCGGACCTGGACGGCGCGATCATGACGGTCGACCCGGCCAACGAGGCCCGCGTCGTCGCCAAGCTCCACGAGTGGCGCGACAACCGCGACGAGGCGCGCGCGTCCGAGGCCCTGGCGGCCCTCAAGAAGGCCGCGGCCGGTACCGAGAACCTGATGGGCCCCACAGTCGAGTGCGCCCGCGCGGGCGTCACCACCGGCGAGTGGTCGTGGGCACTGCGGGACGTCTTCGGCGAGTTCCGCGCGCCGACCGGTGTGAGCAGCGCCCCGGTCGCGGTCACCGCCGAGGCGGGCACCCCGCTCGCGTATGTACGGGAGAAGGTGGCCCGTACGGCCGACGAGCTCGGCTCGGGAAGGCTGCGCCTGCTGGTCGGCAAGCCCGGCCTGGACGGCCACTCCAACGGCGCCGAGCAGATCGCCGTACGGGCCCGCGACGCGGGCTTCGAGGTGGTCTACCAGGGCATCCGGCTCACCCCCGAGCAGATCGTGAGCGCCGCCCTCGCCGAGGACGTGCACTGCGTCGGTCTGTCCATCCTGTCCGGCTCGCACGCCGAGCTGGTGCCCGACGTGCTGGTACGGCTCCGGGAGGCCGGCGCCACCGACATTCCGGTGATCGCCGGCGGGATCATCCCGCCGGCGGACGCCGAGGCACTGCGCGCTGCCGGAGTGGCCGCGGTTTTCACCCCGAAGGACTTCGGGATCACGGAGATCATCGGCCGTATCGTCGACGAGATCCGCACAGCGAACAAGCTCGACCCCCTGGAGGTCTCCGCATGACCACGCCCACGCCCGCCGTCGACCGCCTGCGCCCGCGCCGCTCCTGTCTCGCCGTGCCCGGCTCGAACCCGCGCTTCCTGGAGAAGGCCCAGGGCCTGCCGGCCGACCAGGTCTTCCTCGACCTGGAGGACGCGTGCGCGCCGCTCGCCAAGGAGGGCGCCCGGCACACCATCGTCGACGCGCTGAACAACGGCGACTGGACGGGCAAGACCCGGGTCGTGCGGGTCAACGACTGGACGACCCACTGGACGTACCGCGATGTCATCACGGTCGTCGAGGGCGCGGGCCCGAACCTCGACTGCATCATGCTGCCGAAGGTCCAGGACGCCCAGCAGGTCGTCGCGCTCGACCTCCTCCTCACCCAGATCGAGAAGACGATGGGCTTCGAGGTCGGCAGGATCGGCATCGAGGCGCAGATCGAGAACGCCAAGGGCCTGGTGAACGTCGACGAGATCGCCGCCGCCTCGCCGCGCCTGGAGACGATCATCTTCGGCCCGGCCGACTTCATGGCGTCGATCAACATGAAGACGCTGGTCGTCGGCATGCAGCCGCCCGGCTACGGCGCCGACGCCTACCACTACATCCTGATGCGCATCCTGATGGCGGCCCGTACGCACGACCTCCAGGCGATCGACGGCCCGTTCCTCCAGATCCGCGACGTGGACGCGTACCGCGAGGTCGCGGGCCGTGCGGCGGCGCTGGGCTTCGACGGCAAGTGGGTGCTGCACCCCGGTCAGGTCGACGCGGCCAACGAGGTGTTCTCGCCCTCGCAGGAGGACTACGACCACGCCGAGATGATTCTCGACGCGTACGAGTGGTGCACGTCCGAGGCGGGCGGCAAGAAGGGCTCCGCGATGCTCGGCGACGAGATGATCGACGAGGCCAGCCGCAAGATGGCGCTGGTCATCTCCGGCAAGGGACGCGCGGCCGGCATGCGGCGCACCTCCAAGTTCGAAGCCCCGGAGGCCTGATCATGCAGTTCGGACGCACGTACGAGGAGTTCGAGGTCGGTGCCGTCTACAAGCACTGGCCCGGGAAGACGGTCACGGAGTACGACGACCACCTCTTCTGCCTCCTCACCATGAACCACCACCCGCTGCACATGGACAGCAATTACGCCGGGAAGACGACCGACTTCGGCAAGAACGTCGTCGTCGGCAACTACGTCTACTCGCTGCTGCTCGGCATGTCGGTGCCGGACGTCTCCGGGAAGGCCATCGCCAACCTGGAGGTCGAGTCGCTCAGGCACATCGCGCCGACCTTCCACGGCGACACGATCTACGGCGAGACGACCGTCCTCGACAAGACGCCGTCGAAGTCCAAGAGCGACCGCGGGATCGTCTACGTCGAGACGAAGGGCTACAAGCAGGACGGCACCGTCGTCTGCGTGTTCCGGCGCAAGGTGATGGTCCCGACCGAGACGTACATCAAGGAGCGCGGCGGCGAGCAGCCCGGCCGCCCGACGGCATCCAACTGACCACGTGAAGACGCAGGAGAAGTAGCCATGGCCCGTCTCGCCCAGACCGCCGGTCTGACCGACATCCAGCAGGAGATCCTGGCCACCGTCAGGAACTTCGTCGACAAGGAGATCATCCCTGTCGCGACCGAACTGGAGCACCGCGACGAGTACCCGACGGAGATCGTCGAGGGTCTCAAGGAGCTCGGCCTGTTCGGGCTGATGATCCCCGAGGAGTACGGGGGTCTGGGCGAGTCCCTTCTCACCTACGCGCTGTGCGTGGAGGAGATAGCCCGTGGCTGGATGAGCGTCTCCGGGATCATCAACACGCACTTCATCGTGGCGTACATGCTCAAGCAGCACGGCACCCAGGAGCAGAAGGACACGTTCCTGCCGCGCATGGCGCTGGGCGAGGTGCGCGGCGCGTTCTCGATGTCGGAGCCGGCGCTCGGCTCCGACGTGTCGGCCATCACGTCGAAGGGCGTGAAGGACGGTGACGAGTACGTCCTGAACGGCCAGAAGATGTGGCTGACGAACGGCGGCTCGTCCACGCTCGTCGCGGTGCTGTGCCGCAGTGACGAGGGTCTCCCCGAGGGCACGGCCCCGCACAAGCAGATGACGACCTTCCTGGTGGAGAAGGAACCGGGCTTCGGTGAGGTCCGTCCGGGCCTGACCATCCCCGGGAAGATCGACAAGATGGGCTACAAGGGCGTCGACACCACCGAACTGATCATGGACGGACTGCGCATTCCGGCCAATCGTGTACTCGGTGGGACAACCGGCCGAGGGTTTTACCAAATGATGGACGGCGTCGAGGTCGGCCGCGTCAATGTGGCGGCGCGTGGTTGCGGCGTCGCGCACCGTGCGTTCGAGCTGGGTGTCTCGTATGCCCAGCAACGTCAGACTTTCGGCAAGCCGATCGCCCAGCACCAGGCGATTCAGTTCAAGCTGGCCGAGATGGCTACCAAGGTCGAGGCCGCCCATGCCATGATGGTGAATGCAGCACGCAAAAAGGACTCCGGGGAACGAAACGACCTAGAGGCAGGGATGGCGAAGTACCTCGCCTCCGAGTACTGCAAGGAAGTCGTCGAGGACGCCTTCCGTATCCACGGTGGCTACGGGTTCTCGAAGGAGTACGAGATCGAGCGCCTCTACCGCGAGGCGCCGATGCTGCTCATCGGTGAAGGTACCGCCGAGATCCAGAAAATGATCATCGGTCGGCGACTCCTCGAAGAGTACCGATTCCAGGGCTGATTGCCCCTTTCGGGGGGAAATTGCCGCGAAAAAGATCACACCCTGTCATCGTCTTCAGGCCTCCGACTCGTCTTCTGGCTTGCCCAGTTGCGCCCCGCAACCGCTACCATCGCCGGTAAGCCGCCGTCCCCCTGTTGCCAGCGCGGCATCATCCGCTACGAAGGTCATCCATGCCCCACAGCCAAACCTCTGCATCACGCGACGGCCTCCTCCAGGGACGCCTTGCTCGCGGAGCATCGCCGTGGCTTCTGCCGACCGTCGCCACCGCGGCGCTCAGCCTCGCCCGGGCCCGCAAGTCCGGCCGCTGGGCCGCCGTCGCCGTGCCCACCACCGCGCTCGCGGCGGGCATGCTGTGGTTCTTCCGCGATCCCGAGCGCGAGATCACTCAGGGCCGGGTCATCTCCCCGGCCGACGGAGTGGTGCAGAGCATCATGCCGTGGAAGGACGGACGTACCCGCGTCGCGATCTTCATGAGCCCGCTCAACGTCCACGTGAACCGCGCGCCCCTCGCGGGCACGGTGACGTCGGTCGAGCACATCCCCGGCGGGTTCGTGCCGGCGTTCAACAAGGAGAGCGAGAACAACGAGCGCGTTGTCTGGCACTTCGACACCGAGCTCGGTGACATCGAGATGGTGCAGATCGCCGGCGCGGTCGCGCGTCGCATCGTCCCGTACGTGCCGCAGGGCACGAAGGTCGAGCAGGGCCAGCGCATCGGCCTGATCCGCTTCGGTTCGCGCGTCGACATCTACCTTCCCGAAGGTGTCGAGGCCGATGTCGAGGTCGGTCAGGTCACCACCGCGGGGGTGACTCGCATTGACCGTGACTGATTCCGAGACACAGGCCGGCTGGGTGCCCGAGGCCGAGGAGGAGACCGACGCCGAGGACATGCCGCTCTCCCTGCGGCTGTCGATAGCGGACACGCTCACCCTCGGCAACGCGACCTGCGGATTCATGGCGGTGTACTTCACCACCACCGGAATCCTCATCCCGCACCTCCAGGGCAGCCAGGAGACCGGCATGGCGCGGCACAGCGCCGCGACCGCCGTGATCCTGATGCTCCTCGCGGCGATCTTCGACCTCTGCGACGGGCTCGTGGCGCGCAAGCTGCGCAGCTCGCCGATGGGCGCGGAGCTGGACAACCTCTCCGACCTGATCAGCTTCGGACTCGCCCCGGCCTATTTCGTGCTGGTGTACGGAATGGTCGCGGACGACGCCCACCAGCGGGTTTCGGCGCTGGCGGCGATCGTGGTGCTGCTGGCGGTGGTCCTGCGGCTCGCCAGATTCTCCTGCGTGACGATGAAGGACGGCATGTTCCAGGGCATGCCGAGCCCCTTCGGCGCGCTGACGGTCGTCTCGATCGTGCTGCTGGAGCTCCCCTTCATCCCCACGCTGCTCGCCATCGTCGGCGTCGCGTGGCTGATGGTGAGCCGGGTCGAGTACCCGAAGCCGCGGGGCGTCCTCGCGGTGGCGATGCTCGCCTGGATCGTGGGCGCGATGGGTCTGCTGGCGGCCTGGGCGTTCGACGCCCCGGGCGGCCAGGTCCTGCTGGCGACCGGCTGCGCGCTCCAGGTGGTCCTGGGCGCGGTGATCCCGCTCTTCGCGACGGCGCGGCGTGTGAACACGTTCCGCGACAACCGCCGCGTGGCGCGTGCGGCGCAGCTGCCGTAGGCGTGACCGTACGTACGGCCGAGGGCCCCGGAGCACATGCTCCGGGGCCCTCGGCCGTTTCCCGCCGGCGGGACCGTCAGCCGCCCGTGGTGTAGCTCCGGGCGGCCTGGGACGCCTCGGCCTCGCGGACCACCTTCGTGCCGCCGGTCACGTTCTTGTCCGGCTGGAGGATGACCGTCTCGCGCGAGGAGGGCGCCTTCGGGTCGGTGAAGTCGTGGGTGGTGCCGAAGCCGGAGTCGTAGGCGTCGATCGTCAGCAGGGCCTTGCCGACGCCCTCCCGGGTCAGGTCCTTGGACGCGCACGCTTTCTTCAGCGCCTCGCCGAAGGCCGAGACCGCCGTCCAGCCGGCCACCACGCCGTTGTCCAGGGCGTCGGACGGGTACGCCGCCTTGTAGTCCGCCACGAGCTCCTCGGCGTCCGGCGTGTCCGTGCCGATCGGCTCGCTGGGCGAGGCCACGTAGTAGCTCTTCTCCAGCGCGGGGCCGGCCTGGGTGGCGAGCAGCTGCGGGGAGAACGCCGAGTTGTTGCCGATGATCGGCGCCCGGAGCCCGACCGCCGCCGCGACCCCGACGAACGAGGCGGCCTGGCGCGGTCCCGCACTGATGACGACGCCCTTGACCCCGGCCTTCTTGAGCGCCGCGACCTGGGCCGTCATGTCGTTGTCGGTCGGCTTGATCTTCTGCTCGACGATCGTGAGCCCGGCCTGTTCCGCCGCGTACTGCGACCCGGCGAGCGCGTTCTCGCCGTAGTCGCCCTCGAAGTAGACGTGGCCGATCCGGTCGCCCTTCCTGACGCCCTTGTCCCGCATCAGGAAGTCGATCGCGTTGATCGTCTCGACGTCGTACGTGTTGCCGATGACGCGGACGTACGGACTGCCGAGCAGCGAGGCGGACCAGGCCTGCGGGATGACGAGGCCCTTGTCCTGGCCGTCGATGCGCTGTTTGACCGCGGCGACGAAGGGCGAGCCGATGAACTGGGCGAAGCCGAGGACCTGCGGCGACAGCTCGGTGTAGCCGGAGACGGCCTTCTGCGGGTCGTAACCGTGGTCGCGGACCGTGAGCTCGATCTTCCGGCCGCAGATGCCGCCGTCGGCGTTGGTCTTCTTCACGTACAGCTGCTGGGCCTGGGTGACGCTCTTGCCGAGCGAGGCGTAGACGCCGGTCATGTCGGTCAGCGCACCGAGCTTGATCGTCTTGTCCGTGACGCCCTGGCCGGTCCTGACCCCGCCGGCGTCCGCCTTGTCGCCGCCCTTGCCGCCTTCCTTCGCCTTCGAGCTGCACCCGGCCGCCGTCAGCGCGAGCAGCGCGGCGAGCGTGGCGGCAGTGGTCCTGGTGACCTGCTTGCGCGTGGTCATCGTTACTCCCCTGGGGTTGTTGTCTTGCGCCGGAGGGCCGGCCGCACCAGGCCGCCCGGCAGGAAGAGCACCACCGCGACAACGGCGGCGCCGTAGAGGTACCGGGACGCCTCGCCCGGAGCGACCCCGCCCGTACCGGGGGCGGAGACCAGGGGCAGGGCGTCGCTGTACCGGGTGAGGAGCTGGGGCAGCAGGGAGACGAAGACGGCTCCCACCACCGCTCCCGCGACCGAGCCGAGACCGCCGATGACGATCATGGCCAGATATTCGAGGGACAGGATCATGCCGAAGTACTCCGGCACGGTCCGCTGGAAGACCAGCGCGAGCAGGACGCCCGCCAGGCCCGCGTACATGGAGGAGAGGACGAAGACCCCGGCCCGGTAGCGGGCGACGGGCACCCCCATGACCCCCGCGGCGATGCGGTGGTCGCGGATGGCGTTCATGGCCCGTCCGGGGCGCCCGCGCAGCACGCCGCGGGCGAAGAGGGCGCAGCCCGCCAGGGCGAGCAGCGCGACGTACCAGAGCTTCTCGGCGCTGCCGAAGGGCACGGCGGCCACCATCAGCTCGCTCTCGTCGAAGGTGATCCCGAAGAGGCTGAGCGGGGGGACGTCGCGGCCGTTGAAGCCGCCGGTCAGGTCGTGGGCGTTGAAGAGGACGTGCTGGCCGATGAAGATGAGCGCGAGCGTGGCGATGCCGAGGTACGCGCCCTGGAGTCGTCCGGAGATGGGGCTGAAGAGGCCGCCCGCGACCCCGGCCAGCGCCACCGCGAGGACGGCGGCGAGCCAGCTGGGGAGGTTCAGGCCGGTGAGACCGCCGGCGGAGTCCCCGGCGAGGACGCAGTAGCCGTACGCGCCCACCGCGAGGAAGAAGGCGTGGCCCATGGAGAGCTGGCCGGTGGCGCCGGTGAGGAGGTTGAGGCCGATGGCGCCGATGGCGGCGGCCATCGCGAAGAGCCCCGCCTGGAGCCAGAACCGGTCGAGGTAGAAGGGCAGCGCGAGGAGCAGGACCGCTCCGGCGGTCCACAGCGCCGGGCGGCGGATCCGCTTGGTCGGGTCAGACACGGGCCAGCTCCTTCGTACCGAAGAGACCGGCCGGGCGGACCAGCAGGACCGCGACCATGACGAGGTACGGAGCCAGGTCGCCGATGCCGCGCCCGAGGAAGGTGAGGTCGCTCTGGTAGCCGGTGGCGAGCGACTCGGTGACGCCGACGAGGAAGCCGCCGACGAGGGCGCCGGTGGTGGAGTCGAGGCCGCCGAGGATCGCGGCGGGGAACGCCTTCATCGCGGCGAGCGAGGTGGAGCGTTCGAGGCCCGGCGTCGGGAAGACGGTCAGGAAGAGCGCCGCGACGGCGGCGAGTCCGCCCGCCACGGCCCAGGCGCCGAGGGAGACCCGGCCGAGGCGTACGCCCATCAGCGCGGCGGTCTCGGAGTTCTCGGCGGCGGCGCGCATCGCCACGCCCCAGGAGGTGAGGCGGAAGGCCAGCAGGAAGGCCGTGATGAGCAGGGCGGCGGCGACGAACGCGGCGATCCGGGTGTGCGCCACGGTCACCCCGCCGAAGGTGAGCACCGCGTCGCCCCAGGGGTCGCCCAGGGCGAGCACGTCGGTGCCGATGCGCCGGGTGAGTTCGGTGGTGAGGAGGATGTCGACGCCGATGGTGACGATGGCCAGCACGCTGTGGTTGGAGCCCCGGTAGCGGCGCATCACCAGGAACTCGACCCCGGCCCCGACGGCGGCGGCACCGCCGATCCCGGCGAGCAGGGCGAGCCAGAAGCCGATGTCGTCGTGCAGGACGGCGGTGACGTAGCCGCCGGCGAGCAGCAGCGAGGCGTGGGCGAAGTTGACGACCTCGGTGGCGCGGAAGATCACGACGAAGCCGAGGGCGATCAGGGCGTAGACGGAACCGATCGAGATCCCGTTGAGGAGGAGCTCGGCGAAGGTGGTCATGAAGCGGCCTCCTCTCCCAGGTAGGCGCGGACGACGGCGGGGTCGGACTGGACGGAGGCGGGCGTCCCGTCGGCGATCAGCCGCCCGAAGTCGAGGACGGTCACGGTGTCGGCGAGCCGCATCACCACCCCCATGTCGTGCTCGACCAGCACGATGGAGATGCCGAGGCTGTCCCGTACGCCCGCGACGACGGCGGCGGTGGCCCGGCGTTCGTCGGCGGTCATTCCGGCGACCGGTTCGTCGAGGAGCAGGATCCTGGGCTCCATGCACAGGGCGCGGGCGAGCTCGGCGAGTTTCTGCTGCCCGTACGGGAGGGTCCCGGCGGGGCGGGCGAGCTGGTCCTCCAGTCCCACGAACGCGGCGATCTCCCGGACGCGTTCGCGGTGCCGGGCCTCCTCCCGTACGGCGGAGGGGAGCCGCAGCCCGGCGGCGACGAACCCGGTGCGGGTGAGCCGGTGGCGGCCGAGCATCAGGCTGTCCTCGACGGTGGCACCGGGCGGCAGGGCGAGGTTCTGGAAGGTGCGGGCGACGCCGAGGTCCGCGATGCGGTGGGGCGGCAGGCCGGTCAGCTCCTGACCGCCGAAGCGGACGCTGCCGGAGGTGGCCCGGTACACGCCGGAGAGGACGTTGAAGCAGGTGGACTTGCCGGCGCCGTTGGGTCCGATGACGGCGTGCACGGTTCCCGGCCGTACGGTGAAGCCGATCGCGTCCAGTGCGGTCAGGCCGGCGAACCGCACGGTCAGGTCCCGTACTTCCAGCGCCGGGGCCGCGGTGCTCATCTCCCCTCCCAGACGCCGAGGGTGCGGTGGGCCGCCACGGCCCGGGAGGCGTCGGCCGCGGCTTCCTCGTCGACGACGCCGAGGTAGCGGCGGCGTACCTCGTCGGAGGCGGCGAGTTCACCGGCGGGCCCCGACAGCACGACCTCGCCCACGTCGAGGACGTACGCGTGCGAGGCGAGGCGCAGCGCGATGGCGGCGTTCTGTTCGACGAGCAGTACGGCCGTGCCCTGCGCGTTGATCTCGGTGATCGTCTCGGCGATCCGCTGTGCCATCAGCGGGGCGAGGCCGAGCGAGGGCTCGTCGAGCAGCAGCAGTTTCGGTCCGGCCATCAGCGCCCTGGCGACCGCGAGCATCTGCTGCTCGCCGCCGGAGAGCAGTCCGGCGCGCTGCCCGGCGCGTTCGGCCAGGACCGGGAAGAGCTCGTGGACGCGCCGCAGCGCGGCGGCCTGGGCGGCGCGGTTGCCGGTGGAACCGAGTGCGCCCGCGCGCAGGTTGTCGGCGACCGTCATCCGCGCGAAGACCTGGCGCCCTTCCGGCACTTGGCAGAGCCCCGCGGCCACCACCCGGTCGGGGGGCAGACCGGTCAGCGGCCGGCCGCCGAAGGCGACCGTGCCCTCGGTGACCGCTCCGCCGTGGAACGACAGCGTGCGCGAGATGGCGCGCAGGAGCGTGGACTTGCCCGCTCCGTTGCTGCCCAGTACGGCGACCACGGCCCCTTCGGGCAGCGTGAGCGACACGTGTCGCAGCGCCCTCACGGGTCCGTATCCCGCCGACAGATCCCGTATTTCCAATGTGGCGCCGGCCATGGCACCCCTTCCTCGGGCCGTTCGGTGGCGCTCACCTCAGCACCGGCCGCGTCCGCCGTCCACGGGTGGCGACCGAACCGCTGCCGGTGACCAGTCACACGTACGAACGGTTGTGCACGCGCACAACACCGCGTGTCAGGGGCTGTCGGAGGAAGCCCGGCTCATGGCACGCTCTCGCCCCATGGGAGGCCGCAGAGCACGGACGGGACACGACTGGGCGGTGCTGACCGAGGCATGTACGGCGCTGCTCGACCGGCTGCCGGAACTGGTGGATCAGCACATGCGCGAGCTGCACGCGCACTCGCCGCTGTACGCGCAGGTCCTGTCGCAGGACCAGCACTGGCAGGAGACCGAGCAGGCCATGCGGATCGGCATCGAGGCGATCTCCGCGCCGAAGTCGCAGCCGCGCCGCGATCTGGAGTACGCGGAGTGGACGGGCCGGCGCCGGGCCCAGCAGGGCTTTCCGCTGGAGCTGCTGGTGCACTCCTACCGGCAGGCGGGCTATCTGATCTGGGACGCGCTGCTGGAGAGCGCGGAAGGGAGCGGTCCGGAGAAGCTCACGGTGCTGATGCGGGCCGCGTCGACGGTGTTCACGGCGGTGGACGCGGAGACCGCGACCGCGTCGGAGGCCTACCGGGCGACCGAGGCCGAGCTGCGCCACCGTACGGACGAACGGCTGCAGGCGCTCCTCGACGCGCTGCTGGAGGGCAAGGAGTCACCGGGGCTGGCGGCCCGCGCGGCGGCCGGTCTCGACCTGCCGGAGCAGGGGCGGTACGCGGTGGTGGTGCTGCGGCTGGAGCGGCGGGACGGGCGCGAGCCGTTCCACCGGCGCATCCAGGGGACCGGGATGCGGTTCATCTGGCGGATGCGTACGGACTGCGAGGTGGGCGTGGTCTCGCTGGGCAAGGACACCACGCTGGCCGCCCTGTCGGAGCTGCTCGCCGCGCGCTGCCCCGGGCCGGGCGGCATCAGTCCGGTGGTGGAAGGTCTCGCCGGGCTGGGCGAGGCCCGGCGGCTGGCGGATCTGGCGCTGCGGACGTGCGCGCCGGACGCGACCGGGATCGTACGGCTGGACGAGCGGATGCCGACGGCCCTGGTGGTCAGTCAGCCGGAGCTGGCGGGGCGGCTGGTGGCGGACGTGTTCGGCACGCTGCTGGAACTGGACGCGGCGGACCGGGTGGTGCTGCTGGAGACGCTGGACGCGTGGCTGTCGTGCGAGGGGTCGGCGGGGCGGACGGCGGGGCGGCTGTACTGCCACCGCAACACGGTGTTCAACCGGCTGCGCAGACTTGAGCAGCTGACGTCCCGCTCGCTGTCCCGGCCGCGGGACCTGATCGAGATGACACTGGCACTGGACGCGTTCCGGCTGTCCGGGGCGTGACGCGGACGGCGCGGGCGGGCCGTCCGCGGACCGCCGGCCCGCGGCGCGCGCCTCCTGCTACGACAGCGTGTCCGCGACCACGGATGCCGCTTCCGCGATCAGTTCGTTGTCGTAGTCGGCGTCTTCCTCGCCGCGGTTCGACATGATCGCCACGACGATGGGGGCGGTGCCGGGGGGCCACACCACGGCGATGTCGTTGCGGGTGCCGTAGGTGCCGCCGGCTCCGGTCTTGTCGCCGACCACCCAGCCCTCGGGCACCCCGGCCCTGATGAGCTCGGATCCGGTGGTGTTGGTCCGCAGCCACTTCGTGAGCTGCGCGCGTTCGCCCTTGCCGAGGACGTCTCCGAGAACGAACGCGCGCAGGTCGCCGGCCAGCGCCCGCGGCGTGCTCGTGTCACGCGTGGCGCCCGGAGCCCACTGGTTCAGCTCCGGCTCGCGGCGCTCCATCCGGGTGACGTCGTCGCCGATCTCCTCGAGTACGGCGTCCAGGCCGTGGGGGCCGCCCAGTTGGTCCAGGAGCAGGTTGGCCGCGGTGTTGTCGCTGAAGCGGACGGCGGCGTCGCACAGCGCGCGCAGGGTCATCCCGGTCCCGACGTGCTTCCCGGTCACGGGAGAGTGGGCGGCCAGATCGTCCCTGGAATACGTGATCACCCGGTCCAGGCCGCTCAGGGAGTACTTGCGCAGTACGGCACCGGCGGCCAGCGCCTTGAACGTGGAGACGTAGGCGAACCGCTCGCCGTCGTTGTAGGCCATCTCGCGCCCGGTGCCGGTGTCGACGGCGTAGACGCCCAGTCGCGCGTCGAACTTGCGCTCGAGTTCCTTGAAGTCGCGGGTGAACGGCTTCGCGTCCGCGCCCGGCCCCCGGCTCGCGTCCGCACCCGGCCCCGTCGTCTTCGCGGGCGGGGACGACGGGGCCGGCGGGTCGCCCTGGCCGCAGGCCACGAGCGGGACGAGGGCGAGCGCGGCGAGGGCACCGAGAACGGCGCGCCGGGCACGGGTGTGCTGCATGGTCCAGAACCTCCGGGTCGCCCCGCACACGGGGCGCGTAGGGGACGGAGCGGCACGGCTCCGTCCCGGTGCGTGGTCATGAGTGCCGGGACCACCCTCACCCTCGGGCGGCCATGCGGTCCAATGCCCCCACGCACTGTTCCATGCCGATCCGGCATAGAGTTGCGGGCTGTGGATCTGGTGGGAGCGTGTCGCGCGTTTGTCAGTGTCAGCGAGCACGGCGGTTTCACCGTCGGAGCGGCCGCGGCCCGGATGTCCCAGTCGGTGGCCAGCCGCCGTGTCGCCGCCCTGGAAGAGCGCTTCGACGAGCAGTTGTTCGAGCGCACGTCGCGGCGGGCCGTCCTCACCCCCTTCGGCCGGGACATGCTGCCGGCGGCCAGGCAGCTCGTGCAGGCGGCCGATGTGCTGCTGCACGAGGCGGGAGCCGCCAAGCGCAAGCCGTGGCGGCTCGCCGTGCCCGGCATCTGCCCCACCGCCGGTCTGGCCCGCCTCGTCGCCGATGCGCGAGGGCACGGTGTCACGCTCGACCTCCGTGTGGCGGCGCCCGCGCAGCGCATGGAGCTCGTCCACGCGCAGCAGGTGCGTGCCGCCCTGCTCGCGGTGCCCGCGGACGAGGCGACGTGGTCCGTGCCGCTCGGGCTCGCCGGCGTCCAGGACCCCGGCGTGAAGCGCGTCTACCTGGAGACGCTGCGGATCGGGCGGGCCTCCCCCGGCCCGGCCCGCCGTGTCTGGATCCAGCCGGAGGACGACGTGCCGCACATCCGTGACCCGCTGACGCGGCTGCGCGACGCGGTGGGCCTGCGGCCCGCACAGCTCGTCGCGGCGGCCGACCTGACGAGCGCCGCGGCGGAAGTCCTCTGCACACACGACCTGTTGCTGTGTTCCCCCGCGCAGGCCGGGGAACTCGCCCTGAACTGGCGGCCCATCGGGGAGATCACGCTCGGCCGGGGGTTCGCCCTGGCCGTCGCCGCGGGCGGCAACCCCCAGCACGTCGAGGCGCGCCTGGGCGACGCCATCGCCCGCTGCCTCGGCGCGGGCACCGCGGGAGGGGCGGCGGCGTGAGCACCGAGGCACTGCTCCACGACATGCGCCGGCAGCTGCGCGACGGCGGGCTGCACGGCTGCCTGCTCGTACGGGACCTGCACACGGGGGAAGAGCTGGGGATCGAGCCGGACACCCAGCTGCCCTCCGCTTCGCTGGTCAAGGTCCCGCTCGCGCTGGCGACGGCGGAGCGCATCCGGCGGGGCGAGCTCGACGGGGCGACGATGCTCGACGTACGGCCCGGGCGGATCACCACGCCCGGCCCCACCGGGCTGAGCCGGTTCCGCCACCCCACCCGGATCGCGGTCGACGACCTGCTCTACCTGAGCACCTGCGTGAGCGACGGAACGGCCGCCGACGCGCTGTTCGGCCTCACCCCGCCCGACCGGGTCGCCGGCGTCCTCCACGAGCTCGGCCTGCGCGGCATCACCGTCCGGCACAGCATGCGTGAGCTGTCCGACACCCCGGTGGAACGCTTCGACGCCGACCAGGCCCATCTCGCCCACGCCCTCGCCATCGACGCCGGCACCAGCGGCCGCGGCCACCGGGTGCCGCAGCTCGACACCACCCGCGCCAACACCGGCAGCGCACGCGCCTGGGTCGACCTGCTCCAGGCCCTGTGGACACCGTCGGCGGTCCCCCCGGAAACGGCCGGGCGCGTGCGCGGTCTCATGGCCCACAACCTGCTCCGGCACCGGCTCGCCCCGGACTTCAGCTCCGACGCCACCACGTGGTCCTCCAAGACCGGCACCCTCCTCAACCTCCGCCACGAAGTCGGTGTCGTCGAGCATTCCGACGGTCAGGCCTTCGCCGTCGCCGTCCTTACCGAGTCGCTCGTTCCGGCGAGCACCCAGCCGGGCGCCGACGCCCTCATGGCGCAGGTCGCCCGCGGGCTGCGCGACCACCTCCGGCAGCTCTAGCCGGCATTCCGGGCCGGGGCTTCTTCGCCGGCGAGCCGTACGCCGCCCGCCGGGGCCTCCCGTGCGGCACGGCAGGCGCCGCACCTCACCCGGACCGCCGATGCCCGGAGCCGGGGGGCGGAGCCCGGTCCGGGACGGAGCGGTTCGAGGTGGGGCGGGGCGGGGAACAGCCCCACAGGGCCAAGACCCGAGCGCCCGGGATCCTGGCCCCGGGGCCGAGCGGTCCCGGGACCGGAGCCCCGGGACCAGGGGCCGTCAGGTCAGGAAGTCGCGGGCGATGTTCTCCGCCACGCGTTCCAGCAGCGGGCCCGCCTGCGCCATGGAGCGGGCCGGGTCCGGCTCCAGGTCGGTCAGGGCGTACGCGCGGCGGATGCCCGCCGCGCCGAGGGCCTCCGGGGGGAGGGCCAGACGGCCGCAGACCGCGATGACCTCGACGTTCTTGGCGCGTGCCGCCGCTGCCACACCCGCCGGCGCCTTGCCGTGCAGGGTCTGCGCGTCGAGGGAGCCCTCGCCGGTGATGACCAGGGTCGCCCGTTCCAGGGCGGGAGCGAAGCCCAGGACGTCGAGCATGACCTCGATGCCGGGCCGGAAGCTCGCGCCGAGGGCGATCAGCGCGCCGTAGCCGATGCCGCCGGCCGCGCCCGCGCCGGGCGAGTCCTCGTGCTCCGGGCCGAGTACGGACGCGTAGTGCGCGAGGGCCGCGTCGAGGGTGGCCACGTCCTCCTCGGTGGCCCCCTTCTGCGGTCCGTACACCGCCGCCGCGCCCTTCGGGCCGGTCAGCGGGTTGTCGACGTCGCTGGCGAGGACGAGGTCCACGTCGGCGAGACGCGGGTCCAGGCCGGACAGGTCGGCTGTCGCGAGGTCGCGCAGGCCACCTCCGCCGGGGCCGACGGGCTCGCCCGCCGCGTCCAGGAAGCGCGCGCCGAGCGCGGCCAGCATGCCCGCGCCGCCGTCGGTGGTGGCGCTGCCGCCGACGCCGAAGACGATCGTGCGGGCGCCCGCGTCGAGTGCGGCGCGCAGCAGTTCGCCGGAGCCGTACGTCGTCGCGGTGAGCGGTGCGAACACGCCCTCGGGGAGGTGCTGGAGGCCCGAGGCCTCCGCCATTTCGACCACGGCGGTGCCGTCGCGCAGCGCGAACGCCGCCGTGAGCTGTTCGCCGAGCGGCCCGGTGACCCGTACCTCCCGGCGCTCGAATCCGGCCGCCACCGCAGCGGCCACCGTGCCGTCGCCGCCGTCGGCGACGGGCAGGGCCTCGACGACGACGTCGGGGACAACCCGCCGCAGCCCGGCCGTCACCCGCTCCGCGACCTGCACGGCCGTGAGCGAGCCCTTGAACTTGTCCGCCGCGACGAGCACGCGGGCGGTCTCAGTTACTGCTCCGTCCGTCACCTTGCTATCCCTTGCTTTCGAACAGGCAGTCGCGCCGCCCCGACCCTATCCGCAGGAAGGGCCTCGTGCCCATGGGCACCCGTCACGGCCCGGCCTCCCGTACGGCGCGTCAACCCGATTTGCCATCTTTTGGCGCTCATAGTGGTGCGTCATGCGCAGCGAAACGATCGAACGGTCTTCACCCGGACGGCGGCGGCTCCGGCCGCCAGGGGCGCCGCCAGAGGGCCGCCCGTGTACGCGCACGGCGCCTCGCTCCGTGTTCCGCTCTTCTCGCATACCGGTGAAATACCCATAAATACCCCATGTTCGACCACGGGAAGTGGGTAGAGCCGACGCATGACGCCACACCGCACGCACACCACCGACCGGATTCTCGGCGGCTGGCTGGGCCGAATCGCCGGCAACATGCTCGGCAAGCCCGTGGAGCGCGGCGACTACTGGACGCGAGCACGCATCGACCGCTACCTGCGGCTCACCGGCGCGCTCCCCCTCACCGACTACCTGCCCGAACCCCCGCCGGCCGCGGACGGTTTCGAACTGCGCCCGGAATGGCCGCACTGCGTACGCGGCAGGATCAGCGGCAGCTGCCGGGACGACGACGTCGACTACGCGATCCTCGGGCTGCACCTCCTGGAGACCCACGGCTTCGCGTTCACCACCGAGGAGGTCGGTGAGCTGTGGCTGCTGCGGCTGCCGTATCTGCAGACCTTCACCGCCGAGCGGGCGGCGTACCGCAATCTCGCGAACGGCCTCAGGCCGCCGCTGACGGCCACCTACGAGAATCCGTACCAGGAGTGGATCGGCGCCCTCATCCGCGCCGACATCTTCGGCTGGACCAACCCCGGCGACCCGAACCGGGCGGCCACGCTCGCCCGCCGCGACGCCGTGCTCTCGCACACCGGCAACGGCGTGTACGGCGCGATGTGGGCGGCGGCGCTGATCGCCGCCGCGTTCACCGCGCCGGGGCCGCGCGCCGCGCTGGAGGCGGCGCTGGAGCGCGTGCCCGCGAGCAGCCGTCTCGCCCGTACGGTCCGCCACACCGCCGCCCTGCACGCGGCCGGGGTCGCCTGGGAGGACACGCTCGCCGAGATGGAGGAGGAGACCGGCAGCCTCGGCTGGATCCACGCCGTCCCGAACGCCGCCGTCATCACGGCCGGACTGCTGTACGGCGACGGCGACTTCACCCGGACCGTCACGCTCACCGTGCGCGGCGGCCTGGACACCGACTCCAACGGCGCGACGGCGGGCTCGGTGGCCGGGGTGCTGTGCGGGGCGGCCGGGATCGGGCCGCAGTGGACCCGGCCGCTGGAGGACACGGTGCGCAGCGCGGTGTTCGGCTTCGACGGGGTGCGGATCAGCGAACTGGCGGACCGTACGGCCCGGCTGGCGCTCGGCTGAATCGGGCCTGTCCGCCAACGCCGGTGCCCTCTACGGTCTGTTGCCTCGGCTCCTTCACCCGGTGTTGCACCGGAGTGCACCGAGTGGTCCACAACGCGGCCTAGCATGCCCGGCGTCGCCCGCTCCTCCACTGCCTCTTCCGCACCAGCCCGTACCAGCCCGCTCCAGCCCGCTTCAGTCCTCGACGAGACCCGGAGAGCCTCATGCGTCCATTCGTTGGCGGAGTCCTGACTGCCCTCGCCGCCGGGGCCCTTGTGGCCCAGGGCACCCTCGCGGCCGGAGCGGCGGAGCCCTCCGCGTCCGCGGCGGCGGACCGGCCGGCCAAGGCGAGGCACCTGCCCACCGAGATAAGGGGCGGTGCCTGGAAGGCCGGACACGTGCAGGGCGTGGCGGTGGACCGCCGCAAGGGGTTCATGTACTTCTCCTTCACCAACCTCCTCGTCAAGACCGATCTGCGCGGCGATCCGGTGGGCTCCGTGTCCGGGTTCACCGGGCATCTCGGCGACCTGGACTTCAACGAGAGGGACGGCCGGGTCTACGGCTCGCTGGAGTACAAGGCGGCGAAGGCCTTCTACATCGCGGTCCTCGACGTGGACCGGATCAACCGCATGGGCATGGACGCGCACACCAGTGACGTCGTGTCGACGGTCCATCTCCAGGAGGTCGTGGACGACTACACGGCCGACATGGACGGCGACGGGAAGTTCGACGGCGACACCGCGAACACCCCCGACCACCGGTACGGGTGCAGCGGGATCGACGGAGTGGCCTTCGGGCCCGAGCTGGACCGGGGCGGCCGGGCCAAGTCCGGCAAGCACGTCCTGACCGTCGCGTACGGCATCTACTCGAACGTCAAGCGGCAGGACAACGACCACCAGGTGCTGCTCCAGTACGACGTGAGCAAGTGGCGCACGTACGAGCGTCCGCTGCCCGAGAGCGCCCCGCACACCAGTGGCCCCCCGCGCGTCGACGGCAAGTACTTCGTGCGCACCGGCAACACCCGGTACGGCGTGCAGAACCTGGAGTACGACGCGTACACGGGCAACTGGCTGATGGCCGTCTACAAGGGCGCGAAGCCGCAGTTCCCGAACTACTCGCTCTTCGTCGCCGACGGTTCGAAGCGGCCGTCCTACGGGAGGGTCACCGGCCAGCCGGAGCCCACGAACGGCTGGCACCTGCCGCTGCTCCGCCAGGGGCTGCACCACGAGTCCTCCGGCGTCTACGGCTGGGAGTCCAGTGGCCAGTACGGTCTGGTCTCGCTCGGCGACGGCCGCTTCTACCTCACCGAGGCGGGCACGGTGGTGGAGGACGGCGTGACGAAGCAGACGGCCCGGGCGGTCCTGCACCGGTGGACGGGCCGGCCCCCGACCCCCTTCACGCCGATCGCCGGCCAGACCGCGGGCAGGACCGGACCGTAGGGCAGGACCGGACCGCGGGGCAGGACCGAGTCGCGGGGCAGGACCGGACCGGGGACAGGACCGAGTCGCGGGGCGAGTCCTAGAACAGCTGGTCCTCGGCTCCCGCCCCGCCCGCCTCGAACGCCAGCAGCCTGCGCTTGCGGTCCAGGCCGCCGCCGTAGCCGGTGAGGCTGCCCGAGGCGCCGACGACGCGGTGGCACGGGACGACGATGCCGACCGGGTTCTTGCCGTTGGCGAGGCCGACCGCGCGGGAGGCGGCCGGATTGCCGAGGCGCTCGGCCAGTTCGCCGTACGTCCACGTCTCGCCGTACGGGATCTGCTGGAGCTGGGCCCAGACGCCGCGCTGGAACGGCGTGCCGTCCAGGGCCAGCTCCAGATCGAACTCCTTCAGCTCGCCCGCGAAGTAGGCGTCGAGCTGACGGACGGCCTCCCCGAGGATCTCCTGGCTCCGGCCGCCGAAGGACTCCTCCGGCGGCCGGTGGCGCTGCCCGGTCATGTAGAGCCCCGACAGCCTGCCGCCGGTGGCGACCAGCGTCAGTGGGCCGTACGGACTGTCGACAACGCGGTGCTGCTTCATGGCCGTGCTCCTCATACCGGGAGGTTGTTGATGGGATGGCTGTCGGTGGCCCACAGGTACTGGACGGCGTACGCCCGCCACGGCCGCCAGGCGGCCGCCCGCGCCGTGAACGCCGCCGGTGTGGACGGCAGGCCCAGCTCCTGCGCGGCCCGCCGGATCCCGAGGTCGGTGGGCAGGAACGCGTCGGGGTCTCCGAGCGCGCGCATCGCGATCACCTCGACCGTCCAGGGCCCGAAGCCGGGCAGCGCCATGAGCTGGGCGCGGGCCTGCTCCCAGTCGCTGTCGATGCCAAGCTTCAGCGTGCCGTCGGCGAGTGAGGAGACCAGCGTCGTCAGGGTGGTGCGGCGGCTGCGCGGCAGGGCCAGCGACTCGGGGTCGAGGCCGGCGAGCGCGGCCGGGTCCGGGAAGAGACGGGTGAGTCCGCCGGCCGGATCGTCGACCGGGGTGCCGTGCGCGGTGACCAGGCGGGCCGCGTGGGTGCGGGCGGCGGCCGTCGAGACCTGCTGGCCGAGCACCGCGCGTACCGCGAACTCCGCCGCGTCGGTCGTACGCGGCACCCGGCGCCCCGGGGCCTTGTCGACGAGCGGGGCGAGCAGGGGGTCGGTGCGCAGCTGGTCGTCGACGGCGACCGGGTCGGCGTCGAGGTCGAGCAGGCGGCGGCAGCGGCTGATGGCGATGGTCAGGTCACGCAGGTCGGTGAGCGAGAGCAGGCAGCCGATGTGGTCGGGGCGCGGGGTGAGGGTCACGATGCCGTGCCCGTACGGGAGGGCGAGCGTGCGCCGGTAGGCGCCGTCGCGCCATTCCTCGACGCCGGGCACGGCGGTCGCGGCGAGGTGGCCGAAGAGGTTGGTGGGGTTGAGCGGGGCGCGGAACGGCAGGCGCAGGGAGATCACGCCGGGGGTCTGCGGCTGCTTGTGGCCGCGGTTGCGCAGCTCGCTGGGCGAGAGCGCGAAGACCTCGCGGACGGTGTCGTTGAACGTACGTACCGACGAGAACCCGGCGGCGAAGGCGACGTCCGCCATGGGCAGCGGGGTCGTCTCGATGAGCAGGCGGGCGGTCTGGGCGCGCTGGGCCCGGGCGAGGGCGAGCGGCCCGGCGCCCAGCTCGGCCAGCAGCTGCCGCTCGATCTGACGGGTGCTGTAGCCGAGCCGGGCGGCGAGCCCCGGCACGCCCTCGCGGTCGACGACGCCGTCGCCGATCAGACGCATCGCGCGGGCGACGGCATCGGCGCGGGCGTTCCACTGCGGGGAGCCGGGGGTGGTGTCCGGCCGGCAGCGCTTGCAGGCCCGGAACCCGGCCTGCTGGCAGGCGGCCGCGCTCGGGTAGAAGGTCATGTTCTCGGCCTTGGGCGGCACGACCGGACAGCTGGGGCGGCAGTAGATCCGTGTGGTCAGGACCGCGGTGAAGAACCAGCCGTCGAAGCGTGAGTCCTTGGACCGCACGGCGCGTACGCAACGCTCGGTGTCGGTGTGCATGGCTCAAGCATCGGGCACACCGCACGTCGGCGGCTGGCAGGAATCCGACATCAGGGTGCGGCTGCCAGGGCCGTCCCGGACGCCGCGTACGTCCTCTCGCCGAAGAGGACGGACCGCACCGCGCGGCCGCCTGCGCGACCGGCCCGCCGTCCGCCTCCCGGGCTTCGGGGTGCCGTCTCCTGAACGTACGGCGCCGGACCGGGCACCGGCGCCCCGCCGGGTGAAATCGCCGTGTCGCAGTCAGGTGCGGGAACTCCGCGTCCCCTCGCAGGGTTTCGAGTGGGTACCCGTCATGGAGCGGACGGACGACGGCGCCCGGCGGAAGGGGCCGGTCCGGCGGCGTCCGTTCAGAGGGAGGACGGTGAGCCCGCTCCGCACGCCGGGGCCATGAGCGAGAAGTGGACAGCGTCGTCCCTGCCCGCGGGGTTCACGGCGGGCAGGGTGTGTTCGGCGGCCATCCTCGGCAGCATGAACTGCCAGAACGTGGTGACCGAGGAACGGGACAGCCACACCTTGTTGGTTCTGCCGAGGACTTCGAAGCCCGTACTGGCCGCCACCACGATCGAGGCGAGACAGCTCAGCGGCATCTCCGGCCGGAAGGTTCCCTCGTCCACTGCCCGCGTCAGCAGACGCTGCACGCAGTGCTGCCATTCCTTGTGCAGATCCATGCCGGAGACCCTGTCCGTCTCGCGGTTGAGCCGGACCCCGGCGCGGACGACCACGTCCTCGCGGAGCAGCACGGCGAAGACGTGCGAGATGTCCGTGAGCACCTGGAGCGCGTCACCCTCCTCGTGGTGCACCCGCCGCGCGGCTCGGTGCAGGCACCGGGAGGCGCTCCACTCCACCGCGTCGGCCAGTGCCGCCTTGTTCCTGAAGTGGAAGTGCAGAGCGCCGGAGCTCACCCCCGCTCCCGCGCTGATCTCACTCAGGCAGGCCTGGACGTAACCGTGCCGGTCGAAGAGGCCGGCCGCAGAGTGAATCAGGGCGTTCCGGGTGCGCTCGGACCTTTCCTGTCTGGTCACCCGCGGCTCCCGTCTCTCGACTCGGCCGCGGCAACGGGACGTTCCGCTGCGGTGCGGGGCGAGGGGCGCAGGACCACTGGAAGGGTTCGGGAAGACTCCATACACGTATCAAACCAGCACGCTGGTTTTCTTTCCAGCCGGAGAGTCAAGTCCTTTATCACCGGTGAATCACCGGCGCCCCCTGCGGCCGAAACGACCCTGCTCCCGGGGAATTTGCGACAGCTTTATCCTGCTATGCGGTAAAAAGAAACACACAGTGATCAGAAAGCTGACGTGCATCGAAAGTTTTTGACAAACCAGCTCTCCGGTTTATAAATTGGGGAAGACCGGTCCACTCGTGAGTTCCCATCCTTCAAGCGTGCAGGGGAGCACCAGATGAAGCGGCAGACCACGGACCTTCTGGAACCGCACATACCGCGAGACCACCACGCCGACCGGCACCCGGTCCAGCGGCAGCACGACATGCGGCCCCCGCCGCCGGGAACCGCACGGACCGACGCACTGAAAGTCCTGGTCGTCGAGAGCGACGTCTCCTCCGCCGACTCCCTCATCCAGGGGCTGCGCCGCCACGGGCACTCGGCCGGCAGCGTCGGCACCGGAGCCGAGGCCCTGCGAGCCTACCGAAGTGCCGACCTGCTGCTCCTCGACCTCGATCTGCCGGACCTGGACGGCCTGGAGGTCTGCCGCAGCATCCGCAGTGCCGGGGCGACGCCACTCATCGCCGTAACGGCCCGCGACAGCGAGCTCGACAGGGTGCTGGGGCTCCAGGCGGGAGCGGACGACTACCTGGTCAAGCCCTACGGCTTCCGCGAACTCATGGCCCGTATCGAAGCGGTGATGCGCCGGGTCCGGCCGCGGCAGCCGCTTCAACGCGTGATCACCCACGGCCAGCTCCGTATCGACGCGGACACCCGGGAGGTCGCCGTACAAGGCCGGCAGATGGAATTGACCCGCAAGGAATTCGGTCTGCTCCACCTCCTGGCCTCGCATCCGGGCACCGTGGTATCGCGCAGACAGTTGATGACCCTGGTGTGGGAAGATTCCTGGTCGCGCCCGGGACGGACCATCGACACACATGTCAGCAGCCTCCGCAACAAACTCGGCTGCAACGACTGGATCATTACGGTCCGGGGAGTCGGATTTCGGCTGGGGCAGCCGTAGACACTCCCCTTCCGGCTTTCCGGCCGTTTCCGCCGCGCAGCCCGGCGCCGGCGCATGACGTCCTTTCCAGGCCGACTGCGGTGGGTCATGGCCGGCAGTGGGCTGCATGAAGCGCGCGAAACTCCTGGGGGACGGATTCCCGACCGAGATCACCGCGTCTCCCAGGAGCTTCGCGCGCTTCCCCACCCCTCCTCGACCGATCTGCTCAGCCAACTCGTCGTAAGACAGCGTGAGTTCGGGACGCTCCGGCGGCGTCTCCCGGCCGGACGGCACGGACGGCAGGCTCTGTTCACGCCGGCCCGCCCGCGCTGCGGCCACACCCGCGCCCCGCTCGCCGCCGGCTGCGGATCGCACGCACCTGGTCCTGGGCCGACGTGTTCGCCCAGCACGCCGGCGTCACCGTGGGCGTGGCGGCGTTCAGCCCCGCCGGCGGCCGCATCACTCGTATCTGGGCCCTCCGAGCCCTCCGAGCCCTCCGAGCTGATTTGACGTTCCTCTGACCTTTCTCTCGCCCGGCCGTTCAACAGATGCGCGTACATGACCAAACGTCACGGTCATCTGCATCGGGCTCCCTTGAAGACCGCCTTCCCGCGGAAGAGGCTGATCACCGGTCTTCGCCGCTCTTCCAGAGCCGGGGACATCCGCAGGCACGACCACAGGTACGCCGACGATCCGCCCCTTGCGAAGGAAACCGTGCGATGGCCGAGGAGAGGTATATGGACGCTGCAGTGGTGGTCGCGGGTGCGGGGCCGGCCGGCATGGCGCCGGCCGGTGAACCGCGACTCGCGGGAGGGGTGCCGGCGCCGGGCGGTACGGGCGTCAAGAACTCCTGGCGTCTGCTGAGCGAAGGACGGACAGCGGCCCGGGGCGCGGCACCGCGCCCAGCACCATGATCGGCAGACTCTGCTCCGGGGCCGCTCCGGTGGATGTGGCCAGTGCCCTCCTGACCATGCGCGAGGGCCTGATCCCGTCCACCGCCCCCGTGGAGCCGTCGTCCGGGTGCACCTTCGAACCGGTATCCCGACGAGGGCCTCGTCGCCTCCCGGAACACCGCCTGTCCATGGCGAAGAAGGACATGCCGGAGCAGGACAAGCGGGTCGCCCTGCGCTGCGCGAAGCACCTGGGCCCCCGGGGGGACCACGGTCAACAGCGTCGCGCCGGGCATCACGCGCAGCGGCAGCCCGGCCTGCGGCACCCCTGAAGCCGTGGAGCGGACGGCCGGGTTGCCTGCCTTCGAACCTGCCGGTGAGCCGCGGGCCGTGCGGCTCGTCCAAAACCGTGTCCGGGACGCGGTGCGACGCACGGAGCTCGGCACCCGTACGGCTGGGCGGTACTGGACGTTCCGTGCCCCGTCGCCCACGCCGCCGCCGCTGGACGCGGTTCGGCTCCGCAGTCGTCCGCGTGCGCCGGTCGCCGGCCGGGGAGCGGCTACGGGCCCGGGACGGTGAGGGCGACCGGACGCAAGACCGTTCCCACCCCCGACCGACACAAAGGACGTGACCGTCATGAACCGCACCGCCGTCTTCGTCTTCCCCGGCCAGGGAGCACAGCGCCCCGGAATGAGCGCGGAACTGCTCGCCCTGCACCCCGAACTGGCCGGCCGCTACCAGTCCGTCGCCGACGCCGTGCTGGGGCTCCCCCTGTCGCAGCTGTGCCTGCGCGGTCCGGCCCGGGACCTCGACGATCCGCCGATCGCCCAGCCGGCGGTCTTCCTGACCAGCCTGATGACCCTGGAGGTGCTGCGCTCGTACGGCGTGGAGCCCCGCGCGGTGGCGGGTCACAGCCTGGGCCACTTCACGGCGCTCACCGCGGCGGGTGTCCTGGAGTGGACCGAGGCGCTGCGGCTCGTGCGGCTGCGCGGTGAGCTGGTGGCGTCCGTCGACGACCGCGTACCCGGTTCCACCGCCGCCGTCCTGGGCCTCGACCGGTTCCGGGTCCAGCGGCTGTGCGCCGCGGCCGCGGCGGCCACCGCCCGCGTCGTGGAGGTCACGGGCCACTACGGTCCGGGCGGGAACGTCGTGTCCGGCGAGGACGCGGCCGTGGAGCACGTGACGCGTGCCGCCCGGCGGGCGGGGGCCGCGCGGGTCCTCCGGCTGACGCCGGGCGGTGCCTTCCACTCCAGCCTGCTGCGGGACATCGAGGAGGAGTACGCCGACGCACTGGCGACGGCCGAGTTCCACGACCCGGACCGTCCGCTGATGTCCGGCGCGACGGGACAGTGGCTGACGTCCGGCGCCGAGGCGGCCGCGGCTCTGCGCGGCGAGCTCACCCGCTCGGTGCGCTGGAGCGACGCCGTCGAGGCGCTGGCCGCCACGGGTGCGGACCGCTTCGTGGAGGTCGGCCCGGGCTGCCTGCTCGGCGGCCTCATCCGCCGCGCGCTGCCCGCCGCCCGTGTGCATTCGACCGGAAGCGCCCGTCAACTGGCTTCCACCATCAGTTCGTTCGCCCCCGCGTACGCCGGCGCCTGACACCTCGGCCCATCGACCCGACGGAGGACGGAAGCCCATGTCCGCAGCACAGGGAACGATCCGGTCCCGGACCGAGGAGCTCCACCGGATCAAGGACTCCGCGCGCAGCGGCCCGGTCCCCGCTGCCGCGGAAGGGGCGGCGAACGTCGTCCTCCGCCGCAGTGACACCACGCCCGGCACCGGGGGCGGAGTACCTCCGCTCCTCCGACGAACAGGATGGCGATGAGTAGCGACGAACATTCCATGGAGCAGATCCGCCAAGTGGTGCAAGTGGTGAAGGACGGACCGGACCGCGTGGGACCGGCCGCGGCGCCGGCCGTACTCCTCGCCCGCTCACCGGCGGTGCCCGGCGTGCCCGGGGGTCCGCGTACGGCGCCGGCCCGGTGGGACCGCCCCGAGCGCGTGCGCGGAGCGCGCGCCGTGAGCGGCCGGCGGAGCGTCGCGCCGTGACGCCGTACGCGGACTCCCCCGTCAGCGGCCGTCCGCCGCGCCGGCGGCGGACGTACACCACCTGGAGGACGGCGATGGGACCGAGTGGCACGAAGACCGGCGGGACGGAGTCCCGGCAGGGGCTCGACGAGTTCTTCGACCGGGCGGCGATATCGGAACTGATCGACCGCTACACCCTTCTCCTCGACACCCAGGACGAGCCCGGAACCGCTTCCGACTGGCCCCGGTCGGTCTTCACGGACGACTGCCGGCTCGCGTTCCCGATCGGGGAGCGCCACGGTCTGGCCGGCCTCGCCGCGTTTCACGACGCGGCCAAACAGAAGTTCAGCGCGACGCACCACCTCAGCTCCAACCATGCGATCGCCCTGGACGGCGACCGGGCCGACGTGCGTTTCCAGATGATCGCCACGCACGTGCACCGGGCGGAGACGCGGGAGAGGGCGGCGCGGGATCCGGGCCCGCTGTTCCAGGTGGGCGGCTACTACGCGGGCCGGGCGGTGCGGACGGCGGACGGCTGGCGCTTCGCGAGCTGGTCGTTCCACGTCGTATGGACGGCGGGAACAGGACCGGCCGGCCTCGATTGACCTGCCCGCGCCGCCCCGCCCCGCCCCGCCCCGCCCCGCCGGAGCCGCCGTCCCCACACGGTCCGTCCGTCACCCACCCGCCGGCCCACCCATCCCGCACCCTTTGAGGAGCCACCGATGTCACCGTCCCCCGGACACGCCGCACGGCACTGCCAGAGCGCGCTCAACACCTTCCACTCCCTTCTGTACTTCAGCCCCGACCTCGACAAGGAACTGGCCGGCCGCGGAGTGGGGGACCCGATGGCCTGCTACATCGCCGGCCGTGCCGCGGCGCTCGGCCGGGTCGGCCCCGGGGTGGTCACCGCCGCCTTCTACGGCTTCCGTTACGAGCTGGTGGCCCGTCATGTCCCGGCGGTCTGGGACCTGGTGTCACCGTGGGAGGTGTGGGACGCGCGTCTGGCCGCCGCCGACTCCACCCTGCGCCGGGCGCTGGGCCCGGACGTACTTCGCTCCCGGCCGGTGGAGGAGGCGGCCCGGCTGGTGCTCCGCGCCGTCGGGGGTGCGCAGCGTCCCGGGCGCCCGATGTACGCGGCCCATGCCGATCTGCCCGTCCCCCCGGCGCCTCATCTCGCCCTGTGGTACGGGGCGACTCTGCTGCGCGAGCACCGCGGGGACAGCCATGTCGCGGTGCTGCGGGCGAGGGGCCTGGACGGCCTGGAGTCCCTGGTGTCGCACTGCGCGAGCGAGGAGGGGATGCCCCGCGAGATCGTGATGACCAAGCGGGGCTGGACCGAGGAGGACTGGAGTGCCGCCGAGGAACGGCTGCGTGAACGTGGCGTGATGGCCGCCGACGGTTCGCTGACCCGGCAGGGACGGGAGCTGCGGGCCGACTTGGAGGAGGAGACGGACCGCGCCGACGCGGCGCCGTACCTGCACCTCGGCCAGGACGGCGTCGCGGAACTCACCTCGCTCGTCGAGGAGCTGGTCAGGGCGGCCATCGGGGCCGGGGCCATCCCCGAGCCGCTCGCGGCGTTCTTCACGCCGGCCGAGCGCTGACAGCGGCGGGCCGGCGGGGGGCACGTGCCGCCGCCGGCTCCCCGCCCCGCGCCGGGCGGACCGGGTCGGCGCGTCGGCCGGACCGGGTCAGTACGCCGGCCGGACCGGGTCAGTGCGTCAGCCGACCGGCCCGGTGTGCCGTTCGTGCAGGAGGTACCGCTTGCCGGCGAGGCCCCGTACCCCCGCGAGGGAGTGCAGGGCCTCGAAGGCGTCACGGGACATCTCGCTGCGCAGGAACTCCTCGTGGGCCGTCTGGCTGGTCCACTCCGCGTAGTTCAGCACCCGGCTGCCGTCGCCGCTGAGCAGGAAGTGCATGGCCCTGAGCCCGGGAAAACGTGCGTTCAGCGGGCCGTCGAGCAGTGTGTCGACGGCCCGCCGCTGCCTTTCGGGGCCGTCCACGTCGAAGGTGGGGACCACGACACAGACCGCCTCGCCCTCCTCCTCGGCCACCTGGCCGCGGTAGCGGCGGTACAGCTCAGGCCTGAGCCGGCGGGCGTCGTCCGCCGTCTCGACGCCGGGGAGCATGAACGGCCGGCGGGAGCGGAAGAACCGGTCCCAGGAATCCTCCCCGCGCCACTGCACGACCGTCATGACATTTTCTCCGTCCACGCTTTCGAAGCAATTCATGGAACGAAAATCGGACGGCAGGGGAAGATCTCTCCAGTAGGCGGAGACGGCATTTACCGCCGCTTTCTGACGTTCTTTTCCGCCGACGAAGCGGCGACTGATGAGCACCACCTCTTCACCACCCCGGTCCATCCTGGGCAGGGGCACCGTACTGACATCCATGGTCTCCTCCTGGTCTTGTGATGTTCGCTGCGGTGATTATCTTTATGCCCCGAACTCGCCGCCCGACGGATTGCACTTCGGCTCCCTTTTCGAAGATTTTGGACTGCTTGACATTCATCTGTAGTGGAATCCGTTGAGTCCGCGACGGAATTCGAGAAACATGATGTCAACAGCACGGTTGCTCTCGAAGGAGAACTATGGACGTCTCGGTCGTCGTGGCTGGTGCGGGTCCGGCGGGCCTCATGCTCGCCGGAGAACTGCGGCTCGCCGGAGTCGAGGTTCTCGTGCTGGACAGGCTCGCCGAGCCGACCGCGGAATCCCGGGGCATGGGGTTCACCGCACGGACCATGGAAGTACTCCGCCAGCGCGGCCTGATGCACCGGTTCGGCGGCGTGACCACTTCCATCGCCGGCCACTTCGGCAGCCTGCCGCTGGACTTCACCCCGGACGACGGGATCCACGCCAGTGTGTCGGGCGTGCCGCAGAACTACACCGAGTCGGTGCTGGGCGCGTGGGCCGCCGACCTCGGCGTGACCGTACGGCGGGGCCACGAACTCATCGGTCTCACCGACGACGGCGACGGCGTCGAGGTGGAGATCCGCGGCCCCGGCGGGACCGAGCGACTGCGCACGTCCTACCTCGTGGGCTGCGACGGCGGGCGCAGCACCGTACGCAGACTGGCCGGTTTCGACTTCCCCGGAACCGACGCCACGGTCGAACTCCTGCTGGCCGATGTGAGCGGCTGCGACCTCCGCCCCCGTTTCACCGGTGACCGCACCGAGGCCGGGATCGTTCTCTCCGCCCCCCTGGGACCGGACGTGAGCCGGGTCGTGGTCTGCGAGTACGGCGTGCCGGGCCGGCGTACGGAACCGGTCTCCTTCGACGAGGTCGCGGCCGCCTGGCTGCGCCTGACGGGCGAGGACATCAGCCACGGCACCCCTCGCTGGACCAGTTCCTTCACCGACGCCGCCCGGCTGGTGACCGCCTACCGGCGCGGACGTGTGCTGCTCGCCGGGGACGCCGCCCATGTCCACCTGCCCGCGGGCGGGCAGGGAATGAACGTCAGCATCCAGGACTCGGTGAACCTCGGCTGGAAGCTGGGAGCGGTGGTCAACGGCTGGGCGCCGGAAGGGCTGCTGGACAGCTACCACAGCGAACGGTTCCCCGTGGGGCAGCAGTTGCTGACCCAGACCCGCGCCCAGGGACTGCTGTTCTTCGGCGGCCGGGAAATGCAGCCGCTGCGTGACGTGATGACGGATCTCATACGGTTCGACGAGGTCAACCGCCACCTCATCGGCAAGGCCAGCGGTCTGGACATCCGGTACGACGTCGGCCCGGGCGACCATCCGGCGCTCGGCCTGCGCATGCCCGACATCGAGCTGATCACCACGCGGGACACGACCGGTGCCGGCCGGCCCGGCAAGACGACCGTCGCCCAGCTGCTCCACGGGGCCCGGGGCGTACTCATCGACCTCGCGGACGACGCCGCGCTGCGCCGGACCGCCGCGGGCTGGAGCGACCGCGTCGACGTCGTCACCGCCACTCCCCACGACCTGCCGCCCTACGACCCCTTCGCCGGCACCGCGGCCGTACTGCTGCGCCCCGACGGCCACGTGGTGTGGACGGGGCCGGGCGCGGGCGAGCTCACCACCGCGCTGAACGGCTGGTTCGGCACCCCCAGGAACGGCTCATAAGAGCCCTGCTCACCAGCCCAAGAACTTGACCTCAACAGGAGTTGAGGTTCTAGCGTGCCTGGCGGCGACCTTCACCGGGCCGCCATCCGCGTGTGAGAGAGGAAGACTTCGCCATGGAAGTGCAAGCCCCGCCCAAGGCGGGCAAGCGGGAGTGGATCGGGCTGGCCATGCTCGCCCTGCCGACCCTGCTCGTCTCGATGGACCTGACGGTGCTGCACCTCGCTGTGCCGGACCTGAGCGAGGACCTCAGTCCGACCAGCACACAGCTGCTCTGGATCGTCGACATCTACGGATTCATGATCGCCGGCTGGCTCGTCACGGCCGGAACGCTGGGAGACCGCATCGGCCGTCGCCGTCTGCTGCTGGCCGGTGCCGCGGCCTTCGGCGTGGCGTCGGTACTGGCGGCCTTCTCCACCAGTGCCGAGATGCTGATCGTGACGCGCGGAATCCTGGGTGTCGCCGGTGCGACGCTGATGCCGTCGACCATGGCGCTCATCCGCAACATGTTCCACGACGACGTCGAGCGTTCCCGCGCCATCGGCGTGTGGATGACCAGCTTCATGGTCGGCGGAACCCTGGGCCCGCTGGTCGGCGGTGTGCTGCTGGACGCCTTCTGGTGGGGTGCGGTCTTCCTCATGGGCGTGCCGGTGATGCTCCTTCTGCTGGTCCTCGGCCCCAAGCTGCTCCCCGAGTACCGCAGTACGGAGGCGACGGGACCGCTGGACATCACCAGCGCGGTGCTGTCGCTGGTGGCGGTGCTCTCGGTGGTCTACGGCGTCAAGCAGGCCGCCGAGCACGGTGTCGGGCCGGCCGCCGTGGGTCTGGTGGTCGTCGGCGCCCTGGTCGGCTGGGCCTTCGTACGCAGGCAGCGTTCGTCCCGTGACCCCCTGCTCGACCTGCGCCTGTTCGACAACGCCCGGTTCAGCGTCGCGCTGGTGGCGCTGACCGTGAACACCGGCGTCATGATGGGCCTCAGCTTCTACGCCGCGCAGTACCTCCAGCTGGTCGTGGGGCTCTCCCCGCTGGAAGCCGGCCTGTGGACGCTGCCGATGACCATCGCGGGCATCCCCGCGGCGCTGCTGACCCCCAGCCTCGTGCGGCACGTCCGTCCCGCCTACGTGATGGCCGCCGGACTCCTCGTGGCGGCGGTCGGTTTCGCCCTCGTCACCCAGGTCGACGGCTCCGGTCTGGCCGTACTGGTGACCGGCACGGTGGTGATGTTCGTGGGCCTGGCCGTCATGGGCGTACTCGGCACCGACATGGCGGTCGGAGCCGCGCCGCCCGAGCAGGCCGGAGCGGCGTCCGCCGTGACGGAGACGGGCAACGAACTCGGCGGTGCGCTGGGTCTCGCCCTGCTCGGCAGCATCGGCAGCGCCGTCTACAGCTCCCGTATCGGCGACAGCAGCCTCAGCGGGGTCCCCGACGCGGCGGCCGAGGCCGCCCAGGGCTCGCTGGGCGGCGCCGTGGCGGTGGTGGGAGACCTGCCCGCGCGTATCGGCGACGGTCTTCTGGAAGCCTCCCGCGGAGCCTTCGTGAGCAGCCTGCACGTCGTCGCCCTCGTCTGCTGCGCCCTCGTCGTCGCCCTCGCCGTCGCGGTGGCGGTCCTGCTCCGGGGCGTCGGCCGGCAGACCGCGGAAGGCCCCGAGGCCGCGTCGGCTCCGGAGCCCGCCACCGACGGTCCGGCGCCCGCCACCGATGTTCCGGTGCCCGCCGCCGACAGTCCGGTGGACCGGTGACCGGGCAACGGCCTGCCGCCCGGCGACCGGCCGCGCAGGACCGCACCTCCCCGACACCCCAGGAAACCGAAGGAGCACCCTTATGCGCGTCATGTTCACCGTCCTACCGGTCACCTCACACCTGCTGATCATGGCGCCGATGGCGTCCGCCCTGCAGAGCGCGGGGCACGACGTCCGTGTGGTCACGCACAACCACCCCGAGACCGTCGCGTCGATCACCGCGGCCGGCCTGTCGGCCGTTCCCCTCGGTGAGGGGATCGACCTGGTCGCCGCCGTCCAGGACACCTTCGGCCACCAGGCCCTGGAGGACATCGCCCGTACGACGGGCGTGGACCCGGAGGACAGCAACCTCTGGCCCATGATCCGCAATTACCTGGTGGCCACGTACGCCATGTACTACCCGGCCGATCCGGATGCGCCCGGCGCCGTCGGCATCACCGACGAGATGGTCCGCTTCGCCCAGGACTGGGAGCCGGACCTGGTCATCTGGGACCCGCTGTTCTTCCCGTCCCCGATCGCGGCCCGGGCCTGCGGCGCCGCCCACGCGCGCCTGCTGTGGGGGCTCGACCGTTTCGGCTGGCTCCGTTCCCTGTACTCCGAGGGCCGCGCCTCCGCCGACGACGGCCGGCCGGACCTGATGGCGGCGATGATGCGTCCGCTCCTCGACCGCTTCGGCGTCGAGTTCGGCGAGGACCTGATCACCGGTCAGTGGAGCATCGATCCCTGGCCGAGCCGCATGCGGCTGCCGCTCGACCTGGACTACGTCGCGGTGCGCCCCGTGCCCTTCAACGGCGCCACCGTGGTGCCCGACTGGCTGCACGGCACCCCCGAGAACCCGAGGGTGTGCCTCACCCTGGGCACCAGCGGGCGCGAGCTGTTCGCCGAGAACGGCATCTCCATCACGGACGTGTTCGACATGGTCGCCGATCTGCCGATCGAGCTCGTGGCCACGCTCAACGAGGCCCAGCTCGCCGGCGTCGAGTCCATTCCCGACAACGTCCGCACCACGGACTACGTACCGCTGAACCTGCTGCTGCCGAGCTGCTCGGCAATCATCCACCTCGGCGGTTCCGGCACGTGGGCGGCCGCCGTCGTCCACGGGGCGCCGCAGCTGATGGTGCCCAAGAGCGGCTCCGAGTACGTCGACTTCGCCCGTTACACGGCCTCCCGCGGCGCCGGGCTGGTCATCGAGGACGAGAAGCCCACGATCGAGGCCATGCGCGAGGGTCTGCTGCGGATCCTCCGGGAGCCCTCGTTCCAGGAGGCGACCACCGCTCTTCGGCAGGAGATGTGGGAGATCCCCAGCCCGGTGGACATCATCCCGGAGCTGGAGCAGCGCACCCGGCGCCACCAGGGCCGCTGACCCGGTCCCGCAGTCACGCACCTGTCACACGCACGAAGGAGAAAACCATGGGCACCGCCACTCTTCCCGGCGTCGACCGCCAGGACGCCGGGCTGGCGCTGGTCGGCCCCCTCTATGTGGGCTCACCGGAACTGCAGCAGAAGGTGGCGGACGCCATCGTGGCCGAATGGGCCGCGGCACCGCGGCCCGAGGGCCTGCTCTCGCAGAACTGCTACGTCAGCACCGACGGCGAGAACGTGTGGACCTACGAGCAGTGGACCGGACTGTCCGCCTACCGGGCGTCCGGAGCCCAGGAACCGCCCGCGCCACTGCGGGGACTGGGCCAGGACGGCGCGGACATCGAGCGCTGCTCCCCCACGCCGTTCCAGCGCTACCGCAGCAGGGTCTACGAGCCGGGCAGCGTCCCCACCCGCTTCGTGGCGCCGGCGTTCGACACCGACGGCCGGGCCCCGCAGCGGGGCATCATCGACGCGCTGCTCGACGGTCCGCTGACGACGGCCACCCCCGGTCTGATCGCCACGCACTTCCACTACAGCCTCGACGGCGGCCGGGTGCTGAACTTCGCGGAGTTCACCGAGGACTCGGCGCACGAGGTCTTCCTCGACAGCCCGTCGGCCCAGGTGACGACCCGGATCACCCAGGACATGCCGGGAGTCCGCGGTATCGGCGGAAGGCGCTACGTACTGCACGGCAGCGTCGTCACCGTGCCGCCGGCCGCGGGCTGACACTCCCCCCGACCTCCCGGGGCGGGTCCGGTATTCCCCCGTACGGACCCGCCCCGGGAGCACACCCCCCGCACGCGCGCACGACCGTCCGCCCGCAGCCGCACAGAACCGTTTCCGCACCGCTCGGGCCGACGGGCACCGCATGCTGCCCGGAACCGGCCGTCCGTACCCGGACACGCGTCCGGAAGCTGTCCGTCCCGCCCTGCCAGTCGCCCCGACCTCCAGGAGACAGACATGATCGATCTCTTCCAGCCGCAGGTGGGCCAAGAGGAACTCGCGGCCGTGGCCGAGGTGTTCGAGAGCAAATGGCTCGGCCACGGCCCGCGCACCAAGGCGTTCGAGGCCGCTTTCGCGGAACACATCGGCTGCTCCCCCGAGCAGGTCGTGTTCATCAACTCGGGCACGGCCGGTCTCTTCCTCGCGCTGGAGACGCTCGATCTGACCGAGGGCGACGAGGTGATCCTGCCGTCGCTCAGCTTCGTGGCGGCGGCCAACGCCATCGTCGCGACGGGCGCCCGCCCGGTCTTCTGCGACGTCGACGCCCGTACGCTCAACCCCACCGCGGCCGACATCGAACGGGTGATCTCGCCGCGCACCAAGGCCGTGATCGTCCTCCACTACGGCGGCTGCCCCGGCGACGTCGTACGCATCGCCGGCCTCTGCGCCGAGCGCGGCATCCCGCTCGTCGAGGACGCCGCGTGCTCACCCGCGTCCCGCGTCGACGGGCAGGCCGTCGGCACCTTCGGCGACCTCGCCATGTGGAGCTTCGACGCCATGAAGGTCATGGTGACCGGTGACGGCGGCATGCTCTACGCCAAGGACCCGGTGCGAGCGGCCCGCGCACGCCGGCTCGCCTACCACGGGCTCTCCCAGCCCAGTGGTTTCGGGTACGCCAAGGTCTCGCACCGCTGGTGGGAGCTCGACGTCCCGGAGGTCGGACGGCGTGTGGTCGGCAACGACCTGACGGCCGCGATCGGGTCGGTGCAGCTTCGCCGGCTGCCCGGACTCGTCGCCCGGCGCAGGGAGATCGTCGAGCTCTACGACCAGGAGCTGGCGTCGCTGGAAGGCGTGCGGACCCCGCCGCCCCTGCCCCGGGGACACGAGTCGAGCTACTACTTCTACTGGGTCCAGATGAGTCCGGACATCCGGGACCAGGTCGCCTCCGACCTGTACGCCGCCGACATCTACACGACGTTCCGCTACGCGCCGCTGCACAAGGTGGCCGCCTACGGGGCGACGGATCTGGAACTGCCACGATCCGACCGGGCCTCCGGCGAGACCCTCTGCCTGCCGCTGCACCCCGGCCTGTCCGACTCGGACGTCGTCGCCGTGGCCACGGCCCTGCGGAAGGCGGTCGAGGCGCGGTGCTAGGCCGTGTCTCCCGGGCCGGCCCCGCCCGGCCCCCGAGGTCCCGCGGCCCCACCCCGCAGGGTGGGTACCGCACGTTCCGCAGCACCGCCCGTGCGCACGGCACATCCCGAACCCACCTCACGAGGAGAACCCCATGAAGGCTCTGGTGCTGTCGGGAGGATCAGGAACCCGCCTCCGCCCATTCAGCTACTCCATGGCCAAGCAGCTCATTCCCATCGTCAACAAGCCGGTCCTCGAATACGTCCTGGAGAACATCCGCGCTCTGGGCATCACCGAGGTCGGCATCATCGTCGGCGACTGGGCGCAGGAGATATCCGACGTGGTGGGGGACGGCAGCCGGCTCGGTCTGCGGATCACCTACATCCCGCAGGAGGAGCCGCTGGGCCTCGCCCACTGTGTCACGCTGGCCCGCGGCTTCCTGGGTGACGACGACTTCCTGATGTACCTGGGGGACAACATGCTCCCCGAAGGCATCGGCGAGATCGAGCGGGAGTTCCGCGCACGGCGTCCGGCGGCGCAGGTCCTCGTCCGCAAGGTGGCCGACCCGCGGGCGTTCGGCGTCGCGGAGACCGCACCGGACGGCTCGGTGATCCGGCTCGTCGAGAAGCCCCAGCAGCCCCAAAGCAACCTGGCGCTGATCGGCGTCTACTTCTTCACTCCGGCGATCCACCGCGCCGTGGCGTCGATCGAGCCCAGCGAACGCGGCGAACTGGAGATCACCGACGCGATCCAGTGGCTGGTGGAAACCGGTGCCGACGTCAGGGCGAGCGAGTACCACGGCTACTGGAAGGACACCGGACGGACCGAGGACGTCCTGGACTGCAACCAGAAGCTGCTGGGCGGCCTGAGGCCGGAGGTCCTCGGCAGTGTCGACGACTTCAGCGAACTGAACGGACAGGTGCGGGTGGAGCCCGGCGCCCGGGTGGTGCGCAGCCGTGTCGACGGCCCCGCCGTCATCGGCGCGGGCTCGGTCCTGGAGGACTGCCACATCGGCTCCCACACGTCCATCGGCCGGGACTGCGTGCTGAGCAGCACCAGGATCCGCGACTCCATCGTGATGGACGGCGCGCGGATCCAGGACGTGCCCGGTCTGCAGAACTCCCTGATCGGCCGGAACGCCGCCGTGGGCACCGGGCGTTCGGGTGCCTCCTGCCACAGCCTGGTCGTGGGCGACCACACCCGTATCGAGGTGGCGGCGTGAGACTCCTGATCACCGGGGGTGCGGGCTTCATCGGTTCGCACTTCGTCCGTACGGTGCTCGACGGCGGTTACGCCGGCTACGAGCAGGCCCGGGTGACCGTCCTCGACAAGCTCACCTACGCGGGCAACCGCGACAACCTCCCCGCCTCCCACCCCCGGCTGGACTTCGTACGGGGCGACATCCGCGACTCGGCTCTGCTGCGCCGGCTGCTGCCCGGCCATGACGCGGTGGTCCATTTCGCTGCCGAGTCGCACGTCGACCGGTCCCTCACCTCCGCGGGCGAGTTCGTCCGGACGAACGTCGAGGGCACGCAGATCCTCCTGGACGCCTGCCTCGCCACGGGGGTCGAACGCGTCGTGCACGTGTCGACCGACGAGGTGTACGGCTCGATCACCGAGGGCTCCTGGACCGAGGACCGGCCGCTGCTGCCCAACTCCCCGTACGCGGCGTCCAAGGCCGCCTCGGATCTGATCGCCAGGTCCTACTGGCGCACCCACGGGCTCAATGTGTCGATCACCCGCTGCTCCAACAACTACGGGCCCTACCAGCACCCGGAGAAGCTGATACCGCTTTTCGTCACCCAGCTGCTGGAGGGCCTTCCCGTCCCGCTCTACGGCGACGGCGGCAACATCCGCGAGTGGCTGCACGTCGAGGACCACTGCCGGGCCATCGCGCTGGTGCTCTCCAAGGGCGGAGCGGGCGAGGTGTACAACATCGGCGGCGGCAACGAGCAGAGCAACCTGCACATCACCGACCGCCTGCTGGAACTGTGCGGAGCCGACCGCTCCATGATCGTCCACGTGCCCGACCGCAAGGGCCACGACCTGCGCTACGCGCTCGACGAGACGAAGATCCGCGAGACCCTCGGCTACGCCCCGGAGGTGCCTTTCGAACAGGGGCTCGCGGACACGGTCGCCTGGTACCGCGACAACCCCGGCTGGTGGAAGCCAGTGAAGCAGCGCGGCGCCGCCGCGGCGAGCCAGGAAGGGACCGTGCAGTGAGCGTCCACAAGGGACTCGTCCTCGACGAGACCAAACTGTTCCACGCCGACCTCCAGAACCACGAGCCCTTCGTCCCCGGCACGACCGAGATCTGGCCGGCGGGCGCGGTGCTCGACGAGGCGGACCGGCTGGCGCTGGTCGAGGCGGCCCTGGAGATGCGGATCGCGGCCGGGCCCAGCTCACGGAAGTTCGAATCGCGGTTCGCCCGTACGCTCAAGCGCCGCAAAGCGCACCTGACCAACTCCGGCTCGTCGGCGAACCTGCTCGCCATGACCGCTTTCACCTCCCACCTCCTGGAGGACCGGCGGCTCCGGCCGGGCGACGAGGTGATCACCGTCGCGGCCGGTTTCCCGACCACCGTCAACCCCATCCTGCAGAACGGGCTCATCCCCGTCTTCGTCGACGTGGAGCTGGGCACCTACAACACCACGGCGGACCGGGTCGCCCGGGCCATCGGCCCGCGTACCCGCGCCATCATGATCGCCCACGCGCTGGGCAACCCGTTCGAGGTCGCCGAGATCGCCCAGCTCGCGGAGGAGCACGACCTCTTCCTCGTCGAGGACAACTGCGACGCCGTGGGCTCCATGTACGACGGCCGGCTCACCGGCACCTTCGGCGACCTCACGACCGTGAGTTTCTACCCGGCCCACCACCTGACCATGGGCGAGGGCGGCTGCGTCCTGACGTCCAACCTGGCGCTGGCACGGATCGTGGAGTCGCTGCGGGACTGGGGCCGGGACTGCTGGTGCGAACCGGGTGAGAGCAACAAGTGCCTCAAGCGGTTCGACTACCAGATGGGGACGCTCCCGGCCGGCTACGACCACAAGTACATCTTCTCCCACGTCGGCTACAACATGAAGGCGACGGACATCCAGGCCGCCCTGGGGCTGACCCAGCTCGACAAGCTCGACGACTTCTGCGCCGCCCGCCGTCGCAACTGGCGTAGGCTGCGGGACGGGCTGGCCGACGTCCCCCACCTCCTGCTGCCCGTGGCCACCCCGCGCAGCGATCCGAGCTGGTTCGGCTTCGCCCTGACGGTCGACCCCGAGGCGCCGTTCTCCCGGGCGGAACTGGTGGCCTTCCTCGAAGGCCGGAAGATCGGCACGCGCCGCCTCTTCGCCGGGAACCTGACCCGGCACCCCGCCTACATCAACCAGCCGCACCGGGTGGCCGGGGACCTGACCAACAGCGACATCATCACCGAGCAGACCTTCTGGGTCGGGGTGTACCCCGGCCTCGGCGACGAGCAGCTCGACTACGTCATCTCCTCCGTCAAGGAGTTCGTGGGGGCCCGCACATGACCGGGCGGGTGACGGCCGGCGTCATGGACGCGGCAACGCGGCTGCGGCCCCGGCGCGACCGTGCGCTCGGGGACCGCATGGCCCGGTCCGCCGCCGCCACCGCGGGTGCGGGGCTGCGGACCGAGGAGATCGGTCCCTGGCTCGCCGAACGCCGCAGGGCCCACCGCTTCCAGGTCGACCGCATTCCGTTCGACCGGCTGGACGGCTGGTCGTTCGAGAGGACGACGGGCAACCTCAGGCATCGCACCGGCCGGTTCTTCACCGTCGAGGGCCTGCACGTGAAGGTCTCCGAGGGGCCGGTCCGGGAGTGGCACCAGCCGATCATCAGGCAGCCCGAAGTCGGCATACTGGGCATCCTGGTCAAGGAGTTCGACGGTGTCCTGCACTGCCTGATGCAGGCCAAGATGGAGCCGGGCAACCCCAACCTCCTCCAGCTGTCGCCCACCGTGCAGGCCACCCGGAGCAACTACACGAAGGCGCACAAGGGCGCCGATGTGAAGTACGTCGAGTACTTCACCGAGCCCGGCCGGGGCCGTGTGCTGTCGGACGCGCTCCAGTCCGAACACGGCTCGTGGTTCTTCCGCAAGAGCAACCGGAACATGCTCGTCGAAGCCCTCGGCGACGTGCCGCCCGACGACGACTTCTGCTGGCTGACCCTCGGACAGATCGGCGAGCTGCTGCGCCGGGACAACGTCGTCAACATGGACGCCCGTACCGTCCTGGCCTGTGCCTCGTCTCCCGCCACGGACACCTACGCGCTGCACTCCGACACGGAGCTGCTCTCCTGGTTCACCGTGGAACGCGCGCGCCACGACGTGTCGGCGGAGCGGGTCCCCCTCGCAGACCTGACCGGCTGGGTCCGCGACGAGCACTCCGTCCGCCACGAGGCCGGGCGGTACTTCGACGTCGTCGCGGTCGCCGTCCAGGCCGGCAGCCGCGAGGTCACCGGCTGGACCCAGCCGCTGATCGAGCCGTGCGGAACGGGTGTCACGGCGTTCCTGTTCCGCCGCTTCGGCGGCGTACCGCACCTGCTGGTGCACGCCCGTGTCGAGGGCGGGTTCCTCGACACCGTCGAACTCGGCCCCACGGTCCAGTACACACCGGAGAACTACGCCCATGTGACGGGCTCCGCCCGTCCGCCCTTCCTCGACACCGTGCTCGGCGCGGACCGGTCCAGGGTGCGCTACGAGGCACTGCACTCGGAGGAGGGCGGCCGCTTCCTCAACGCCCAGAGCCGCTATCTCTTCGTCGAGGCCGACGAGCACGAGGCTCCGCTCGACCCTCCTGCGGGCTACCGCTGGGCGACACCGGGCCAGCTGACCGGGCTGCTCCGCCACAACCACTACCTCAACGTCCAGGCGAGGACTCTGCTGTCCTGCCTGACCACGGGAGCGGTGCGGCTCTGATGGAACCCGTACGCATCGGCGTCCTGGGCTGCGCCGACATCGCCCGCCGCCGCATGCTGCCCGCGATGACGGCCTGTCCGGACGTCGACGTCGTCGCGGTCGCCAGCCGGCGGGAAGCGGCGGCGGCCGAAACCGCGAGCCGTTTCGGATGCCGGCCCGTGCACGGTTACGCGGCGCTTCTCGAACGTCCGGACATCGACGCCGTCTACGTCCCGCTGCCGACCGCCCTGCACGCCCGGTGGGCGCGGGCGGCCCTCGACGCCGGCAAGCACGTCCTCGCCGAGAAGCCGCTCACCACCGACCCCGGGCTCACCGAGGAGCTGGTCGTACTGGCCCGGAGCACCGGACTGGTGCTGATGGAGAACGTCATGTTCGTCCACCACTCCCAGCACGCGGCGGTACGCCGGCTCGTGGCGGACGGCGCGATCGGCGAACTGCGGGCCGTGCACGCCGCGTTCGCCGTGCCCCGGCTGCCGGTGCACGACATCCGCCACCGTCCGGAGCTCGGTGGCGGCGCGCTCCTCGACACCGGCGTCTATCCGCTGCGCGCCGCCCTCCACCACCTCGGTGAGGATCTGCGGGTCGTGGGCGCCACCCTCACCAGCACAGCGGGGCACGCGGTCGACACCGCGGGCACGGCGCTGCTGACCACCCCGGAGGGCGTCGCCGCCCAGTTGTCGTTCGGCATCGACCACGCCTACCGCTGCGTCTACGAGATCTGGGGCAGCGAGGGCCGGATCACGGTCGACCGGGCGTTCACTCCCCCCGCCGGCCATGTGCCCGGGGTACGGCTGGAGCGCCGGGCCGGCACCGAGCAGGTGCGGCTGGCGCCGGACGACCAGGTCCTGCGCACGGTCGAAGCGTTCGCCGGCGCGATACGTACCGGAGCGGACGCCGCCGGAGTGTCCGTACGCCAAGCGGTGCTGCTGGACGAAGTGCGTCGGCGCGCGATGCGGTACTGACCGGGCCCGCCGCCCCGTCACGGCGCAGCGCCGCGGGCGGCCGTCCCAGCGAACGCCGGTCCGCGTCTTCGGCCTCGGCCTCGACCGAGGTCGAGGTCGAGGTCGAGGTCCCGGGGTGCTGCAACGGGCAGTCCTCAGCAAGGCAACAGGAGATGAACCGACCATGATCCTCGTGACCGGCGCGACCGGAAACATCGGAAGCGCTCTCCTGGAGGGGCTGCGCAGGGACGGCGTGCGGCCCCTGCGGGGACTGACCCGGGACGCCGCGCGGGCCGGGTTCCCCGACGGCGTGGAGGCGGTGGAGGCGGACCTGGCCCGGCCCGCGGCGCTCGGGAACGTGTTCAGCGGCGTGGAGGCCCTCTTCCTGGTGACGGGGATCTGCACCGAGGCAGCGGTGGTGCACGCCGCCCGGCGGGCAGGGGTACGGCACGTGGTCCTCGTGTCGTCGATCACGGCCCAGACCCACCCCCACCTGCCTGCCGCACAGGAGAACCTGGCCGTCGAGGGCGCCCTGCGCACCAGCGGTATGGAGTGGACGATCCTGCGGCCGACGCAGTTCGCCTCCAACACGTTGCTGTGGTCACAGTCCATCCGCGACCAGGCGACGGTGCACGCCCCCTACGCCGACATCGGCCTTCCCACCATCCATCCCGCGGACATCGCCGACGTGGCGCGGGCGGCGCTGACCGAGCCGGGCCACACGGGCCGGGTCCACGCGCTGACGGGCCCCGAGCGCATCTCGGCCCGGCAGCAGACGGCCGCCATCGCGGAGGCCATCGGCCGGGAACTGTCCTTCAACGAGATCGGCCACGAGGAGGCCCACCGGCGGATGACCCCGTTCCTCGGGGCTCAGACCGCGGCCGCCGTGCTCGACCTGCTCGGCGGCGACGTCAACGGCGAACTGCTGAAGGTGCGCGGCACGGTCGAGGAGATCACGGGGTCCCCCGGCCGTACCTTCCGGCAGTGGGCGACGGAGAACGCGGCAGCGTTCGGCGCCGTATGAGGGCCGGCCGAGCCGCGCGGCAAACGTCCCGCAGGCCCGGTCGTCGAAGAGGGCACACCCGGCTTGCTCGCTCCGGGCCCGTCGGCGACGCGCGAGGACTCGCGGCAGCAGGACTCCGGCGGGGAGGAGCCGGCGGCGTCGGCGTGCTGTCCGGTGGTGTCACCGCGCCCCGGCGTGACGGCTGACTGTCATGGGCCGGTCCTCCCGGAACGCAGCCGCCGCCAGACCGCCTTCGCCGCGTTGTGCCCCGACATCCCGTGCACGCCCGGTCCCGGCGGTGTCGCGGACGAGCAGATGAAGACCGCCGGATGCGGCGTCGCGTACGGGAAGAGGGACACCTTCGGCCGCAGCATCAGCTGAAGTCCCGTCGCCGCGCCGCACGCGATGTCCCCGCCCACGTAATTGGCGTTGCGCCGCGCGAGCTGCGGCGGCCCGGCGACGGCGCGCGCGAGCACCCGGTCGCGGAAGCCGGGCGCGAAGCGCTCGATCTGGCGCTCGACGGCCCCCGTCAGGTCGCCGTCCCAGGCGTGCGGGACATGCCCGTACGCCCAGAAGACGTGCTTGCCCTCCGGGGCGCGGGAAGGGTCGACCAGGCTCGGCTGAGCGGTGATCAGAAACGGTGTCTCGGGAGGTGTGCCGCTCGCGGCCTGCTTCAGCGCGGTGCCGATCTCCCGGCTGCTCGGCCCGACCTGGACGGTGCCGGCCCGCCGGGCCTCCTCGGCCGTCCAGGGCACCGGCCCGTCCAGTGCGTAGTCGATCTTGAACACACTCGCGCCGTACCGGTACTTCTCGTACGTCCGCCCCAGACCGGCGATGCGCGCCAGCGCGGTGGGCGAAGTGTCGAAGACGTACGCGCGCGCGGGCGGCAGGTCGTCCAGCCGCTTCACTTCGTATCCGGTGTGCACCACGCCGCCGAGATCGCGCAGGTACGCCGCGAGCGCGTCCGAGATCGACTGCGACCCGCCGCGCGGCATCGGCCAGCCGCCGGCATGCGCGGCCAGCGCGAAGACCAGTCCCACCGCGCTCGTCGCGAGGCCGCCGAGCGGCGCGATGACATGCGCGACGAGCCCGGCGAAGAGCGCCCGCGCCCTGTCGTCCCGGAACCGGCGCATCAGCCAGGTGCTGGGCGGCAGTCCGTCGACGCCGAACCGGGCCAGGGTGACCGGATCGCGCGGCAGCGCGCTCAGCGGCAGCGACATGAAGTCCCGGGCCAGCGTGTCCCACTTCCCCGCGTAGGGCGCGACCAGCCGCCGGTACCTCCCGGCGTCGTGCGCGCCGAAGGAAGCGGCGGTCTCGGCCACCGACCGCGACAGCACCGCGGCGGTGCCGTCGTCCCACGGGTGGGCCATGGGCAGTTCGGGATGCAGCCACTCCAGCCCGTACCGGTCCAGCGGCATGGCCTTGAAGGCCGGCGATCCCGCGCCGAGCGGGTGTACGGCGGAGCAGGGGTCGTGCCGGAACCCGGGCAGCGTGAGCTCCTCGGTCCTGGCGCCTCCCCCCACGGTGTCCAGCGCCTCGAACAGCTGCACCGAGAAGCCCCGGCGGGCGAGTTCGACAGCGGCGGTCAGTCCGTTGGGCCCCGCCCCTACGACGACGGCATCGAGCATCGACGGCACCTTCGGACTCCTTCGTCAGCCGATGGCCAGAAGCCTCGGGATGTTCGGCCTCAGGATATTCCCGGCTCCGGGGGCGGGGACGGCGGGAGGGGGACAGTCCCCGGCACCGCTCCCGCCGGTCCCGGCGCCCGGCACCGCCCCACCGCTACGCCCCGCCCCTCAGAAGTCCGGCCACCCGCGCGACCGTGGCCGCGTCCCGCGCGGCCGTGAACGGCAGTGCGTTGCCCCCCGACAGCCGGAACCGCTCCCCCGCCACCGTCGTGTGCGATCCGCCGGCCTCCTCGACCAGCAGCAGCCCCGCCGCGTGGTCCCAGGCCAGCTCCCAGGAGAACGCCACCGCGTCCAGGTCCCCCCGCGCCACCGCGAGGTACTCCAGCCCGGCCGACCCGCAGGGCCGCGCGTCGACGCCCTTGACGTTCAGCCCGAGCAGCGCCGTCTTCTGCTGCTCCGTCGTGAAGTCGGGGTGCGAGGTGGCGACCCGCAGTGTCGCGCCCGTTCCCGGCACCCCCGCCCGCAGCACCTCGTCGTTCAGCCGTGCCCCGCCGCCCCGCACCGCCACGGCCATCTCGTCGAGCACGGGCGCGTACGTCCACGAGGCGAGCACCTCGCCCCGGTGGGCGAGGGCGACCAGCGTGCAGAAGCCCGCCTCCCCGCGCACGAACTGCCGGGTCCCGTCCACCGGGTCCACGATCCACACCGGCGCGTCGCCCCGCAGCGCGTCGTACACCGCCGGGTCCTCGTGGACCGCCTCCTCCCCCACGACCACGGAGCCGGGCAGGAGCCGGGTCAGGGACGCGGTGAGGTGCTCCTCGGCCTGCCGGTCGGCAATGGTGACCAGGTCGTGCGGCCCGGTCTTCTCGACGATCTCGTGCGCGGCGAGCTGCCGGTACCGCGGCAGGATCTCGGCGGCAGCCGCCTTGCGCAGGGCCTCTTCGACGTCGGGCAACTTGTCATCGATCATCATGCTTCCAGCAAAGCACGACCCGCTGACAACACCGACAACCCGTGGTGCCGTCACCGCCCGACCGCGTAACCCTGCATTCCCCTGGGGTTCGCCGCGGCGGAGAGCACGCCCGTCCCCGGGTCCCGCGCGACCGCGCACAGCCGCCCCTCCGACCACGGCCCGCCGACCGTCACGTCATGGCCGCGACGCCGCAGCTCCTCGACGACGTCCGCGTCCATGCGCGACTCGACGGTCACGCTGCCCGGCCGCATTCCGCGCGGGTAGAAGGAGCCGGGAAAGGAGTCGTTGTGCCAGTTGGGCGCGTCGATGGCTCCCTGCAGGTCGAGACCGCCCCGCACCGGGGGCGCCCCGAGCGCGACCGCGAGGAAGAAGTGGAGCTGCCACTGGTCCTGCTGGTCGCCGCCGGGCGTACCGAAGGCCATCACCGGCACCCCGTCCCGCAGGGCGAAGGAGGGCGTCAGAGTCGTACGCGGGCGCCGTCCCGGCGTGAGCGTGTTCGGCAGCCCCTCGTCCAGCCAGGCCATCTGGAGCCGCGTGCCGAGCGGGAAGCCCAGCTCGGGCACGACCGGGTTGGACTGGAGCCAGCCGCCGCTCGGTGTGGCCGCGACCATGTTGCCCCAGCGGTCGACGACGTCCAGGTGGCAGGTGTCGCCACGGGTGGCGCCGTCCTTGGCGACGGTCGGCTCACCGGCGCCCGCCGCGGCCGTGGCGCCCGTGGCGCCCGTGGCGCCGAAACCCGGCTCCCCGGCGGCGACGGCGAGCGCGTGCGCGCCGAGCACGGGCGTACGCCCGTCCGGGCTGCCGGGCCGCAGCTCCAGCGACGCCCTGTCCCCCACGAGGGCGCGGCGCCCGCTGTTGTACGACGCCGAGAGCAGCGCGTCGACCGGCACCTCGGCGGCGTCGCCGTACCAGGCCTCCCGGTCGGCCATCGCCAGCTTGCACCCCTCGATGAGCAGGTGCACGTACGCGGCGGAGCCGTGGGCGGGCAGCTCGGGCGGCAGCAGCGCGAGCTGCTGGAGGAAGGCGAGTCCCTGGCTCCAGCCGCCGGCCTTGCACAGCGTCCAGCCGTTCCAGTCGTACGTGGCGGGCGCCTCGTACGTCGCGGACCAGCCGGCCAGGTCGGCCGCGGTCAGCGTCCCCGTGTGCCGGGCGCCGCTGGTGTCCAGCGTGGGGCGGGCGGCCTGCCGTACCAGCGCCTCGGCTATGAACCCCTCGCGCCACACCGCACGCGCGGCGTCGATCTGCGCCGCGCGGCCGGTGCCGCCCGCCGCCTCGGCCTCGGCGATCACGCGGCGCCAGGTGGCGGCGAGAGCGGGGTTGCGGAAGAGCTCGCCCGGAGCGGGCGCCCTGCCGCCCGGCAGGTACACCTCGGCGGACGAGGTCCACTCCCCCTCGAAGAGCGCGCGCACGCTCTCCACGGTCTCGCCGACCCGTTCGACGGGGGCGTGCCCGTCCTCGGCGTACCCGATGGCGTACCGCAGCACCTCGCCGAGCGACTTGGTGCCGTAGTCGCGCAGCAGAAGCATCCACGCGTCGAACGCCCCCGGCACGGCGGCGGCCAGCGGCCCGGTGCCGGGCACGAGGCCGAACCCCAGGGCGCGGTAGTGGGCGGCGCTCGCGCCCGCCGGCGCGGTCCCCTGCCCGCAGAGCACCCGCACCGGTGCGCCCGCCGGTGCCAGGATGAGGGGCACCTCGCCCGCGGGCCCGTTGAGGTGCGGCTCGACGACGTGCAGCACGAAGCCGGCGGCGACAGCGGCGTCGTAGGCGTTGCCGCCGTCCTCCAGGACGGCCATCGCGGACTGCGAGGCGAGCCAGTGGGTGGAGGACACCATGCCGAAGGTGCCCTGGAGGGTGGGGCGGGTGGTGAACATACGACCTCTCACCTCGCTGTCCGGGCCGTCGGCCGGTTGCGTCGGCCCTCAGGATCCGCTGAGTTCCGGTGATCCGGAAGAAGCCGGTCCGTGGGTTTTCCGACACGGGCCGCGGGTGTGTCCGTTCCGGCCACGGCGACCGCGCCACCGAGGGCCCCGGTTGCCCGCGGTGTCACGGCCGCCGGCCCGCGCCGCCGGCCGCCGCCGGGGTCAGGCGGACACCGTCCCGGCGGACGGCCCGCTCGCGGCGGAGAGCGCCTGCTTCTCCGCCCGGCGCAGGAGCGCCGCCGCGAACAGCCCTCCGAGGAGCACCGCCGCCGCACCGGCCAGCTGGCTGGTCTCCACGCCGGAGGCGAAGGCGTCTGTGATCCGTTGCCGTTCGTCCTCGGAGCCGGCCGCGCCCAGGGCGGCCGGGAGCGAGGCCGCCGAGACCGGTATGAGCGCGGCGAAACGGGAGTTGAGCACCGCGCCGAGAACGGCGACACCGAGGCCGTTGCCGAACTCCGTGACGGTGCCCTCGATCCCGGCGCCGATGCCCGCCTTCTCGCGCGGTATCGCGTTCAGGACCGCCACCGCCATGGCCGGGTTGGCGAGCGCGCAGCCCATGCCCATCAGGACCAGCCCGCCGAGCATCGCCCCGTACCCGAAGCCCCGTGCGCCCAGCACCGCGACGGACGCCAGGCCGGCCGCGAGCAGTCCCATGCCGAGGGCCACGGAACCGGGGATGCCCAGGGCGCGGCTCGCGCGGGCGGCGACGCCGGTGAAGTTCAGCAGGACGACGGTCAGGGCGAACGGGGCCGTGCGCAGCCCCGCCTCCAACGGCTCGTACCCCAGCACGAACTGCAGCTGCTGCGTGAGCAGATACAGGGCTCCGCCGCTGCCGAAGGTGATCAGCAGCGCTCCGGTGATGGCTCCGGTGAAAGTGCGGTCCCGGAAGAACCCGAGGTCGAGCATGGGGTGCGGGGTGTGGTGTTCCCACCGTACGAAGGCGGTCGCGGAGGCGGCGGCGAGGGCGGCGCCCACGAGGACCGGGCCCGAGGCCCAGCCGTGTTCGGGCCCCGCGATGACGACGTAGACCACGGACGCCATGCCGATCGTGGACAGCAGCGCGCCCGGGAGGTCGGGCCGGGCGCTGCGCGGGGCGGTGCTCTCCGGCACCAGGATGCCGGCCGCGACCACGCCGAGCACCACGACCGGCAGGTTGACCAGGAAGAGTGCCCCCCACCAGAAGTGGGCGAGGACCACCCCGCCGACCAGCGGCCCGGCGGCGAAGCCCAGTGCGTTGACGGCTGCCCAGATGCCGATGGCCCGGACGCGTTCCGGCTCGGGGAAGACCTGGAGCGCCACCGCGAGCGTGGTGGTCAGCAGCAGCGCCGCCCCCACCCCCATCCCGGCCCGGGCGGCGATCAACTGGCCGGTGGTCTGGGCGATTCCGGCGGCCAGCGAGCCGAGGCCGAACAGCACCAGTCCGGTCAGGAGCATCTTCTTGCGGCCGTAGCGGTCCGCCGCGCCGCCCGCGGTGAGCAGCAGGCCGGACTGGACGAGCGCGTAGGAGTTGATGATCCACTGGACGTCGGCGGCGGAGGCGCCCAGGTCCCGGGTGAGGGTCGGGACGGCGACGTTGAGGATGGTGTTGTCGAGGATCACCACGAGCTGCGCCAGGCAGATCACGCCCAGGATGAGCCAGCGTCTGGGGTGCCCCTGGTCGCTGTGGGGCGTCTGCTCGGTCATGGTTGTCATGGAACTCCCTCGAAGATTACTTAGGTGAGCCTAACCAACCTTGTCGGGGTGTCGTGCACCAGGTCCGGTTCCGTCCCCCACGGACGCGGTGCGGCTCCGCTTCGACCCCAAGGAGTGAACGGCGGGACGTTCCCCGGGCGTACGCCGTGGGCAGTCACTGGTTCGGGCCGGCCGGCGGACCGGCGCCGCCGTATCCGTACCGACCACCGCCTCCCGGGAGCGAGCAATGACAGCGGACCGTCACGGGCAGCGCATGAGCCATACCGGCGCCGACGCCCTCCTGAGGTACGAACAAGCCGTCGACGACCTGCTCTTCTTCCGGCCGCGCGTTCTCGGCACGGCCAAGTCGGTGCTCGCGGCGTCGCCCCGGTCCGTGATGGGGCACGTCTTCCTCGCCTATCTCGGGGTGCTGGGCACGGAGGAGAAGGACGCGGCCGCGGCACGATCGGCCCTGCTCCGGTACCGGTCCGGCCTCGACGAGGACGCGCTGACACCACGCGAACGCACGCACCTCGCCGCCGCGGCCGCCTGGCTCGACGGTGACGTCCACGGCGCCGGCGCCCTGCTCGGCGACCTCACGGCCGGCCACCCCCACGACGCGCTGGCGCTGTTCGCCGGCCACCAGGCCGACTTCCTCACGGGCAACGCCCGGCGTCTGCGGGACCGCGTCGGCGGCGCGCTCGGCGCCTGGGACGAGGACGACCCGCACCGCGGTCCGCTGCTCGGCATGTACGCCTTCGGCCTGGAGGAGAGCGGGCACTACGAGCGGGCGGAACAGGTCGGCCTGGCAGCCCTCGCCCGCCACCCGCACGACGTCTGGGGCATCCACGGCGTGGTGCACACGTACGAGATGCGCGGCCGCTTCAAGGACGGAGTCCGCTTCCTCGACGCCCGCAGCGGGGACTGGGCGAACGGTACGCTCCTCAGCGTTCACCACTGGTGGCACTACGCCCTGTTCGCGCTGGAATCCGGTGACACCGCCCGCGTGCTCGACATCTACGACGCCTCCCTGCACCACGAGGGCTCTTCGGCCGTGGCGATGGAACTGCTGGACGCCTCCTCTCTGCTGTGGCGGCTGTACCTCGCGCAGAACGACCAGAGCACACGGTGGAACCGGCTGGCCGACGCCTGGGAGAGCCGCGACGACGGAGCCCACTACGCGTTCAACGACGCCCATGCCGTCATGGCTTACGTGGGCGCAGGCCGCATCACGGAAGCCGAGCGCCTGGTGCGGGACCGGCAGGGGTGGGTGGCCGGGGCAGGGCCCCGCGTCTCCAACCGGGACATGACCGCGGAGATCGGCCTCCCGGTCTGCCGGGCGCTGATCGCTTACGGGAAGGGCGAGTACGACGGGGCGGTGGACCTCCTGCTCCCGGTCCGCGACCGGCTCGGTGAGTTCGGCGGCAGCCACGCCCAGCGGGACGCCGTCCAGCGCACCCTCGTCGAGGCGTCCTTGCGCGCCCGGCGGACGGACCTCGCGCGCACGCTGCTGAGCGAGCGCATCCAGCTGCGCCCGGTCTGCCCGTACAACTGGTCGGCGCAGGCCCGCCTCGAGGAGGCCCTCGGCGATCCCGTACGCGCCGCGGCCTCCAGGGAGCGCGCCGCTGCCCAGGCGTCGGCCTGATCCCGGCTCAGCGAGTACGCGCGACGCGTGACGTTCCCCCGCGGGCGGGGGAACGTCACGCGTACGGGTGCGGACGGCGGTCAGCCGATGGTGAGGGTCCGCTGTGCGGTGATGCTCCGGGACGTGTGCGCCGTCGCGAAGGTGTACCTGCCGGGAACGAGGGTCCAGGTGCCCGACTTCCAGACGGCCAGGTCCTGTGACGCGAGGGTGAGGCTCAGCCGCTCCGAACTCCCCGGGGCGAGCGTGACCTTCCGGAAGCCGGCCAGGCGGCGCGGTTCCGCCGCGGCCGCGGCGGGGAGGGTGGCGTAGACCTGGAGGACCTCGGTGCCCTGGCGGGAGCCGGTGTTGGTGACGGTCACGCCGAGGGTGACGTTCTTGGTGCGGGGGTCGTAGGCGGCTTCGAGGGAGCCGTGCGCGAAGGTCGTGTAGGACAGGCCGTGGCCGAAGGGGAAGCGGGGCTGCTGTCCCTTGCTGTCGTAGTAGCGGTAGCCGACGGCGATGCCTTCGTCGTAGGAGACGGTGCCGTTCGTGCCGGGGTAGGCCGTGGCGGTGGTCCCCGGTCCCTGGGCCGTGTCGGCGGGGAAGGTGACCGGAAGGCGGCCGCAGGGGTCGCTGTCGCCGAAGAGGACCGCTGCCAGGGCGGTGCCCATGCCTCGGCCGCCGTACCACCCCTGGACCACGGCCTCCACGTCGTCCAGCCAGGGGGTGGCCACGGGACCGTCGGTGTTCAGGACGACGACGGTGCGCGGGTTGGCGGCGGCCACGGCGGTGATGAGCTGGTTCTGGTCGCCGGGCAGGTCGAGCCGCTCGTGGTCCATGTCCTCGCCCGCGACGCGGTTGACGAACACCACGGCGGCGTCGGCGGCCCGGGCCGCGGCCACGGCGGCGGGGATCAGCGAGCCGGGCTGCCAGCCGAGGGTGAGGCCGCAGGTGCCGGGGTCGGTGGTGGCGTTGGTGTAGGTCAGTTCGACGGTGACCGTCCGGCCCGCGGTCAGTTCGACGGTGCCCTGGAGGGGATAGTCGTAGGGACCGAGGAAGAAGCGGCGGCTGTGCCGGGTGCCGGAGACGACCGCGGTGCCGTTGATCTTCAGTGTGGTCGTTCCGGCGGGCAGCAGGGAGAAGCGGTGCAGGCCCGTGGTGGTCGGCGTCAGGGTGCCGGCCCACTTGGCCGACCACACGTCCGGCAGCCCGTCCACCGGTGCGGCGGTGAAGTCGACGGTGGCGTCGGTCCGGGTCGCGAGCGGGGTGCCGGCGGCGTCGGCGCCCGCGTAGTAGGTGCCGGTCAGGCCGGCGGCTCCGGTTCCGGTGCGCAAGGCGGTGGACGGGACCGTGGTCAGCGGCAGGTCTCCCCTGGTGCCCTGGCTGTGCGTGACCTTCGTGGAAGTGCCGGCCCGGGCGCGGATCGCGTCGAGGGGCGTGGTCCAGGTGCCCGGGTCGACGTAGGCGGAGCCGGCCACCCCGGTGAAGACGTCGGTGCCGGCCGGACCGATGACGGCAAGGGACTTCAGCGACGCGGGCAGCGGCAGCGCCTTGTCCCGGTTGCTCAGCAGCACGGTGGAGGCGACCGCCGCCTCGTGGGCGAGGCTGCGGTGCTCCTCGGTGCTGACGTCGTCGGCCGGGGCGGGTACGGGGTGGTCGAACAGACCGTTGGCGTACATCGTGACGAGGATGCGCCGGGCGGCGTCGTCGAGCCGGGAGGCCGGGACCGCCCCGTCGGTGAGGCTGCCGGCGGAGAGCTTCACTCCGGCGGGCCCGAGTCCGGCGAGGTCCATGCCGGCCCGGGCGGCGGCGACCTGGTCGTCACCGGCCCAGAAGTCCGGCACGGTGTAGCCCTGGAGGCCGATGCTCTTCTTGAGGTCGGCGAACAGCGTGGGGTTCTGCGTCGCGAACGTTCCGTTGATCTTCGGGTAGGCCATCATGACCGAAGTCGCCGGGGCCGCCGCGACCACACGGCGGAAGGGCGCCTCGTAGATCTCGTGCAGGGCCCGTTCGGAGACCCTGGTGTCGGTGAAGAAGCGGTTGGCCTCCTGGGTGTAGGCGGCGAAGTGCTTGACGGTGGCCGCCACCATCCGGCTCTGCATGCCGACGGTGAGGGCCGCGCCCAGCCGTCCGGCCAGCAGCGGGTCCTCTCCCATGGCCTCGGCCTGGCGGCCGAAGTGCCACGTCCGGATCAGGTCGACGGTGGGGCCGAGGAGGTTGTTGTAGCCCTTCGCCCGCCCTTCCGCGCCGATGGCGCTGCCGAGGCGGCCGGCCAGGTCCTCGTCGAACGTCGCCGCCTGCGCGAGCGGCACGGGGAAGGCGGTCACGCCCCGCTCGCCCCGCAGGCCGGCGGAGGCGTCGACCATGGTCAGGGCGGGGACACCGAGATGGGCGACGGCGGCGAAGTCGCACCGTACGAGGGCCTCCTTCTCGGCCGGGGTCATCCGGGCGAGCAGGGCGTCGGCGCGGTCCTGCGGGCCGGGGCCGGACGCGGCGGCCGCCCGGCCGCTCACGACGGGGGCCATGCTCATGGCCAGAGCGGTGAAGGTGGCGGCAGAGAGGAAGGTTCGTCTGTTCACAGCGGCTCTCCGGACGGAAGTGGCGGCTGCCCGACAGGCTGCCGCGGACGGAGTGGGGATGGGGGTGGGGTGGAGATGAAGGGGTGGAGAAGGGGGCGGCCGAAGGGTCAGGTCGACGGCCGCCCCGGCTGATGGGGCACGAATCCGGCGTTGCGTGACGCGGGCTGTCGCACGGGGTGCGCGAGGCGGCCGGTCAGGCGGCTTTCCCGGTGAGTCCCTCGGTGCCGAGCACGTGCTCCCCCGGGCCGAGCGCGACCGGGGCGCAGCCGGGGAGTTCGGCAGTGGCCGTGCAGCCTTCGGGCACGGTGACGCGGGCCGTCACGCCGGCGGCGGTCAGCTCCCACGACAGGGCGGCGGTTCCGTAAGGCGTCTCGTGAC